>JBEDAQ010000116.1:0-4537 GCA_041177685.1 Actinomycetota bacterium
TCACCAACACAAAATCTTTTGGACCGCTAAGCCTGAGCTAAAGCCTCATCAAGAATTTCTAGCGCCTCTTTCAAGAGATGCTCTGGCATCACTAGCGGTGGCAACAATCTAATTACATTGCCGTAAGTTCCGGCAGATAGAATCAAAAGGCCTTTTTGCTGACAATACTTAATTGCAGAAGAAAGCGCAGCAGGGTTTGGATCCTTGCTTCCGGGCATCACTAACTCAATAGCCTGCATGGCACCGCGACCGCGTACATCACCAACAATTGGATACTTCTTTTTCATATCTTCCAGCGCAGTACGCATGATCTTGCCCAGATCATTAGCTCGTTGGACTAAGTTTTCCTCTTCAATTGTGGCGATTGCGCCAAGTGCCGCAGCACATGCGACGGGGGAACCACCATATGTGCCACCGAGACCGCTTAAATGAACTGAATCCATTACATCGGCGCGGCCAGTTACGGCAGCTAGAGGCAAACCACCAGCGATTCCTTTGGCGGTAGTTATCAAATCAGGAACGATTCCCTCATCTTCACATGCAAACATTTGACCGGTGCGCGCAAATCCGGTTTGCACTTCATCAGCCACAAAGAGAATGCCATTTTCCTTACAGAATTTGGCGAGACCAGGTAGAAATCCTTTGCAAGGAACGATAAATCCACCTTCGCCCATGATTGGTTCGATAACGATGCAGGCAACGTTGTTAGCGCCAATCTCCTTTTCAATTTTGTGGATTACCGTTTCGAGAACTGAGTTTTCGCAAGAGTTAGAGCAAGAGTCGCAGCGGAATGGATAAGACATCGGCATGCGATAAACCTCAGGGGTAAAAGGCCCAAAGCCATCTTTGTAAGGCATGTTCTTTGCGGTCATCGCCATCGTTAGATTGGTGCGTCCGTGGTAACCATGTTCGAATACAACAACAGCTTGGCGATTGGTGAACTTTCTTGCAATCTTTACAGCGTTTTCGACCGCTTCAGCACCTGAGTTGAATAACGCGGACTTCTTAGGAAGGTCTCCCGGAGTCAAGCGATTCAGAGCTTCGCAAACCTCGATATATCCCATGTATGGAGCGATCATGAAACAGGTGTGGGTAAATGCAGCAACTTGTTCTTGAACATTTTTAACAACTCGGTCAGCGGAGTTACCAACATTTACTACCGCGATTCCGGCACCCATATCAATAATGGAGTTGCCATCAACATCAACAATCACACCGCCGCCTGCCTTTTCAACCACAACAGGAATAGCCATTCCCAGTGCAGCAGAGACCGCGGCGCTACGGCGTTTGATTAACTCTTGGGACTTTGGCCCAGGGATAGCGGTAACAACTTTTCTTTCCTGCGGAATGTGTGGGCCTGAACTCATGAGGTAAGTCTATCTTTTCCCTTTATTTTCCCCATTTCTGAGAAGATACCCTCATGCGTGACATCGTAATTTTGGGCTCTACCGGCTCTATCGGTGTGCAGGCTCTAGAGGTTATCGCAGCTAACCCGACGCAGTTTCGAGTGGTGGGTTTGAGTGCTGGTTCAAATAACATCGAAAGATTGATTGAACAGGTCAAAAAGTTCGAAGTTCCGATCGTTGGTACTACCGCAGATGGAAAAGCTTTACGTGATGCCCTGCATGGTGTTGAGGTTATCGATGGCGCTGACTCAGGAAAATCAATCGCTGCGCTCTCTTGTGATGTTGTATTAAATGGCATAACCGGTTCTATTGGCCTTGGTCCCACGCTTGCGGCTTTAGAGGTTGGTAACAAAGTCGCGTTAGCAAATAAGGAGTCGCTGGTAGCTGGTGGAGATCTAGTTATGGCACATGGCCGTGACCGGATAATTCCAGTTGATTCTGAGCACTCCGCTCTTTATCAAGCGATGTTGGCTGGCAAACGCAGTGATGTTGAAAAGTTTATTTTGACCGCAAGTGGAGGTCCATTTAGAGATCTCGTCGATCTCTCAACGGTTACTGTGGCAGATGCTTTGAATCATCCCACCTGGTCGATGGGTCCTGTAGTCACAATCAACTCTGCCACTTTGGTAAATAAGGGACTTGAGATTATCGAGGCGCACTTCTTATTTGATATTCCATACTCGAAAATTGAAGCGGTTGTACATCCGCAATCTGTGGTGCACTCGATGGTGGAGTTCAAAGATGGATCAACCATTGCGCAAGCCTCTCCGCCTAACATGAAAGGTCCAATTGCTTATGCGATTGGATATCCAGATCGAGTTGCAGATGCCATGCCGGCGATTGATTGGAAACAATCCCACACCTGGAGTTTTGAGCCTATAGATAATGAGAGATTCCCGGCCGTTGATTTGGCACGCAGATGTGGTGCATTGGGTGGATCTGTTGCGGCGATGTACAACGCCGCCAACGAGGTTGCTGTAGCAGCATTTATGAAGGAGCAAATTCCATTCACAGCAATTGTGGATACTATTGAAGCAACGGTAACCAAACTTGGTGGCAATGCGATATCTGTGGTCAGAGATTTATCAGATGTCAGTACCATCGAAAAATATGCGCGCCGGGTAGCGCAAGAAGCGCTCGCACGGCGATAGGAGAGTTTGTGGGATTTCTCGGAGTAATTGCATTTGTTGTTGCCTTACTTTTATCGGTAATGATTCACGAGTATGGACATTATGCGACCGCACGCCGATACGGCATGAGAGTCACTGAGTTCTTCTTAGGCTTTGGAAAGAGAATTTGGTCTACCCAGCGCGGTGAAACTGAGTTTGGCTTAAAGGCGATTCCTGCAGGTGGTTACTGCAAAATCTCGGGTATGTCGATGCATGAGCCGATGGAAGAGGATGTAAAGCATCGCGCTTTTTATCTCGCCTCAACCCCCAAGAAGTTAGTGGTTCTAGGAGCCGGCTCATTTCTACATTTTGTTTTGGGAATTGTGCTTTTGTTTACCTTGTTCACTGGTGTAGGTACCTCTCAAGTACTGCCCACAGTTTCACAGGTGGTTGATTGCGTGCCCAGCGGTAATGAGTGCAAAGACTCTGATCCAATTTCTCCGGCGAAATCAGTTGGAATTCTGGCTGGCGACGAAATCATTGGAATAAATGGTGAAAAGAAGAAATGGAATGAGATCACTCCAATTCTGCGTGACTCAGCGCAAAAGCCAATCTCTTTAATTATTGAGCGACAGGGTAAAGAGATAGTTATTGAAGTGACTCCGGCCACCCGAGTAGTTGAAGGTGAACCCAGAGGCTTTCTTGGAATCATTAATGAGTATGGTTTAGTAAGAGAAAATCCCATCACAGCAATTGGAAGTTCTGTTGAAACCAGCGCAAATATCTTTGCAGGATCTATCAAGGCATTGATTGGATTACCAGCGCAGATTCCAGCATTGATGCGGCAGACATTCTTAGGAGAAGAGCGTCAATCTGATGGCTTAGTTGGAATAGTTGGTGTTGCTCGAGTAAGTGGTGAAACCGTCTCTAGCGGTAATTTAACTCTAGGGGAAAAATTCGCGACCTTCCTGCTGATTGTCGCTTCACTAAATATTTTTGTGGGAATTTTTAATTTACTTCCCATACTCCCATTGGATGGCGGACATATGGCGCTTGCACTTTACGAAGGTGGCAGACGGAAATTAGCTCAGATGCGGGGCCGTCCTGATCCAGGGTTTGTCGATGTGGAAAAGCTCACCCCAATCACCATGGTGGTGTTTGTTGTACTGGCCTTTTTGACCTTGCTGCTCTTGTTCGCCGATATCTTCAATCCGATTAATTTGAATCTTTGAGGCAGAATACGGACATGGTCAATCTCGGAATGCCGCAAGCGCCACTGCAAACCCTGGCTCCCCGACGTAAGTCAAAACAATTAAAGGTCGGAAATGTTCTAGTTGGGGGAGATGCACCTGTATCAGTGCAGTCTATGTGCACAACTTTGACCGCAGATGTTAACTCCACATTGCAGCAGATTGCCGAGTTAACCGCATCTGGATGTCAGATTGTTCGTGTCGCTGTTCCAAGTCAAGATGATGCAGATGCTCTCAAGCAGATTGCTAAGAAATCTCAGATTCCAGTAATTGCAGATATTCACTTTCAACCAAAGTACATCTTTGCCGCAATTGATGCGGGATGTGCAGCGGTTCGCGTAAATCCTGGCAACATCAAACAATTTGATGACAAGGTAAAAGAGGTTGCCAAAGCTGCAGGTGATGCAGGAATTCCAATCCGCATCGGAGTTAACGCTGGTTCACTTGATCCAAGGTTGCTAGCAAAATATGGCAAAGCCACACCTGAGGCTTTGGTTGAGTCGGCTTTGTGGGAGATCAGTCTTTTTGAAGAACATGGTTTTACCGATATCAAACTCTCAGTTAAACATCATGATCCAGTAACAATGGTTAGGGCCTATCGTTTACTGGCTCAGAAATGTGATTACCCATTACATCTCGGAGTGACAGAAGCAGGTCCCCAGTTCCAAGGCACAATTAAGTCCGCCACAGCTTTTGGCATCCTGCTGGCTGAGGGAATTGGTGACACCATCAGAGTTTCTTTATCTGCACCTCCAGTTGAAGAGGTCAAAGT
>JBEDAQ010000117.1:0-12659 GCA_041177685.1 Actinomycetota bacterium
TGACAACAAGGTGCTACCAATATTACTTTTGATTCACTTTTAACCGCCCAGGCGATGGCGTCATCGGTCGCAGTGTCACAGGCGTGAAGTGCAATCGTTAGATCTGTTTTCAAGGTAGGCAAATCTGAAATCTTGGTAGCGGAGAACTTTATCTCTTCGGGAATCTTAAGCAATGTTGCGATAGAACTGTTCCGGTCTCTACTTTCCTCTCTTTCATCTACTCCGAACACTTCCGTTTTAAAACCTATTTTTTGTGCCAAGCGATGCGCTGCAAAGGTGAGATAAGCATGACCACAGCCAAGATCAACTATTCGAAAACCCTTGTCTGTCAATTGGCTCTTGCTTTCGCGCTGGACAAATTCGATAGCTAGCTGAATACTCTTCAAAAATTCTTGAACCTGTTTGAATTTATCACTTCGCGAGGGCTTTACCTTTCCATCTTTATCGCTGATTCCAAGATGGCGGAATAACTCCTCGCTCTCCTCTAGGTATCTATTCTTTATTCGATCGTGAGAAAGTAGATTCTCTTGATTAATCTGGTTCTGATCACTTGTCCGTGAGGGCTTTCGAATGTTTAGCTGGGCTTGACCTGATTTCGTCACCCGCAGAGTGAGCTCCTCTTGATCACTTTCAATTAGAAGGTTTGCAAATCCACTGTCGAAGAACCCCTTTAACTCAAATTCGCCGGGCAGTAGGTTCTTCGTAAGGTCTTTTTTACCGTCATGGCTAACTACCTGCCAGTGGATTACCGATTTGATCAGGACCGGGCGGATATCAACCCGAAGATATGGAGGGGAGCTATTGCGCTGTTTTCCGGATATCACAATGCGGCGAATCGATTTGGGTACATCCAATAGAGACTGAGCTTTGACAATTCCTTCTGCCAAATCGGAAATCACTCGGTTAGTCTACGGTGGTGAGAAGTACTCGTCCTATTTTTTGGATTTTTGTCCCAGTGCTGGCTGCAATTTCAGCCCTTTCAATGTGGGGAACCATTCATTTTGGGCCGATTGGAAAACCCTCACAAGAGGCTGCGGAGTGCAATGCAGTACGAGAGTTGATAATTACCGAGGAGATTTCCGGTAAAGCTGCCTGGAGTGAGTATCGCAAGCTGGTTGATGATTTTCTAGCACTTCCACCTGAATCAAGTCAGCGGATAAACGTGATTGAATCGATGGCAATTAAGGTGGTTGAGGTACTAGGTCACGATTTAACTATCTACGAGGAACTGAACAGTTTTCCAAAATGTGTGACACAGAGCAAGAGGGATCAAATTCCGGGAATGATTGAAGAGACTCAATCTGCAATCAACTTTCTAAATGGAAGCACGCCAATTGATGGAAACTATTTTGATCCAAAGGTTGGCACCTGGAACGCCACCTTTTACGAAGAGTATTTGAGCGCCGTAGATTATTTAAAGCCGCAATTTAGAAATCAGCCCAAGTCCGCCGATGTTTGATCTAAAGAATTATTAAGGAATTAGAACTGTAACAACAGTCAACGCAAGGGCTAATGCTGCCGCCTGAAACAGAATTGTAAGTGCGGTCTTGCGATCTGCCTTACGGTCCTCAGGACTTTGCACCCGAGATAGGTCGCCCAATTTACCCAAATTGAAAGTTCCCATAAATCCGTAAGCCAAGCAAAACTTTCTGCGAGATTGAATGAAACCAATTGAGAAGACCATCAAAGGAACAAACATTCCCCAGCGGGCTGAGGCAGGAGCGTCGCTACCAACTAAACCAACAAAGGTTGATATTGAAAGAATTAAGCCCAGAAGTGCAACTAGTTGGCGACGTCGAATTTCCTCTTTTCCAAGATTGCAGCTACCTGGAATATAAACCGGTGTATTGGCTTGGCTCATTAGAAAGCTTCTTCTAAATCTTCTTCACGATCTTCATCATCATTCCAAACCGCTTGAGATTCATCCTGTTTTTCCACCCAAGACAAAAATGAGAGAACCCCTTTAAAGGCAACCACCAACAAGGTTACAAATGCCGTTAATCTACGCAGGGCCTTAATCACAAGATGAAGCCTACGCCAGTTGAGTAAAACTTTCCAAGGCGGCCATCGCTGCATTATGACCAGCTATTCCAGAAACTCCCCCACCTCGAACTGCTCCTGATCCAGCGATAAATATTCGCTTTGAGTTTGTCTCGACTCCCCATTTTCGTGAGTCATCCTCAGTTTTCCAAGGGAATTGTAAATCGCCATGAAATATGTTTCCGCGCGGTAGACCAAGTGCATTTTCAAGCTCCTGTGGGGTCTTAGCCTCTATACATGGAAGCCCATCACCATCTTTTGCCAAGTAATCCTGAATGGGCTTTTCCAAATACTCATTCAATGAGCCCAAAACTCTCTTTACCGCAATATCTTTGACCGCATCATGGTCTTTATCAAATAAGGAAGCTGGTAGATGTAGTGCAAATAAAGTTAAGGTGTGAAAACCCTGTTTGACCAAGTTTTGATCCATAATCGATGGATCGGTAATAGTATGGCAATACATCTCAGCCGGTATCTCATCGGGAACCTTTCCCTGCAAAGCCTGCTCATAAGCTCTCTCTAGTTGATGATAACTTTCATTAATTCTAAAGGTACCGGCAAAAGCCTTCTTTGGATCAATTCCACTTTTAAGCTTTGGAAGCTCCCGTAAAACCATATTTATCTTTAACTGCGAACCATCAAGCAGCTCTGGAGCGGGAACTCCGGCGATTTTCTCAAGTACTCTTGGTGCGCAATTTGCGAGTAGCACTTGGCTAGTAAAACTCTCCCCCGCTCTAGTTTTTATCTCTATAGAGTCGGTGTTTTCAGTAACGGATACAACTTCAGTCTCTGTTTTTATCGAAACACCTAACTCATCGCAACGCCTCTTTAGCTCGGCAACTAGAGCTCCCATTCCCCCTTTGGGAACCTTCCACTCACCGGTTCCATTTCCAACTAGGTGATAGAGAAAACAGATGTTGGCAGCATGATTGTCAGCAGTTGTAAATGTTCCGATTAGTCCATCCGTTAAAACTATTCCCTTAACTAGATCGTCATAAAAATTATCATGCAAGGTTTGGCCCAAGGTATTTTCAACCAACTCGACCCAAGTTAAGGGATCGACCATTTCCTGAACCTCTGAAGCTGTAGGAAGTGGCCGTAGAAATGTGGGGGCTAAAACGCCTGCAAACTCTTGTACCGCAGCGTAAAAGTTAATCCAGGCTTGTGCCTCATCTCGGCTACCGGTCAACAACTCCATTGATTCATGACTTTCTTGATCAAAGACTCTGTTAATGATCAAGCCTTGATCCGTTTCATCATAATAGGGAGCGTAAGTGGATACAGAGCGACTCAAACATTCAAAATTCAATGATAGATCAGCGATTATCTGATCTGGGAGCAATGCCACTAAATAGGAATAACGGGAAAGCTGGGCATTAATCCCTTTAAAAGCAGAGACACTGGTTGTGGCCCCACCTACATAATCATTTTTCTCAAGAATTAGTACCCGCTTGCCAGCCTTTGCTAAATAGCAGGCTGCTACCAAACCGTTGTGACCACTTCCCACAACTATCGCGTCGTAATCTGGATTCACAATTTCTTACCCTATTACTTTTGCTCTGCTATAAGCTTTTTTGAATACGATGGAAGGCCTCTGTGATTATCTCTGGACTGGTTCCGAAATTAAGACGGGCAAAGCCAGTATGTTTTGGGCCATACATAACTCCACCATTTATGGCCAACTTTCCCCGCTCCAAGATTAGTTTTGTGGGATCTTCACCTAATCCAAGATTTGAAAGATCTAACCAAGCAAGATATCCAAAATCTGGAATCCGATAGCCGATTGCCGGTAATTGAGTATCAATTAACCGTCTCACGAGATTACGGTTCTCATTTAGAGCTGCAATTACACCATCCAGCCAAGCCAAGGAGTCTCTAAAAGCCGCTGTTGCTGCGACCGCACCGAAAAGCGAGGCGCGAAACGCCACCGAAATTGGCATGGAGTTGATCTTCTCTTTTAGCTCTTGGGAGCTAGTAATGATTAATGCACACTTCAATCCAGCCAAGTTAAACCCTTTGCTAGCGCTGGTTACGGCAATCCCCACCTCGCGAGCGGCATCACTGACCGCTAAAAACGGCGAAAAGGTTTTAGGTTCATAGACAAGTGGGCCATGAATCTCATCGCTAATTACTTTGACCTGATATTTAACCGCTAGATCAGCAAGCTTTGCCAATACCTCTTTAGAGAAAATTACCCCGACTGGATTATGAGGATGGCAAAGTATGTGGACCTTAATTCCCTTTTTATATTCGAGCTCTATCGCATCTAGATCAAGTGAATATTCAAGGTTGTTCTCCTTAAGTGGGACATCAACCAAGGTGGCTTTTACCTCAGCAACCCAACGCCACATATTGTCGTAAACCGGAGAGTTAAGCATCACCCGATCTCCCGGATTAATAAGGGTACGTATTACCTCTACAGTTCCAACCCCTACGTCGGTAGCAATTCTCATCTGTGATACGTCAACATTCCAATTCCATCGTTGCCTAGCAAATTCGGCAAAAGCCTCGAACATCTCTGGAAATGGCCCTAAATACCCAGTATCAGATCTTTCAATCATGTCTCTTAAAGCAAATTTGACCGGTTCAGCAATTGGAAAATCCATCTCTGCAACTGGAAGTGGCAGCACATCAGATGGAAATTGTCGCCACTTAACACTTTTTCTATTTCTCAGGTCTTGCAGGGACATAGCATTTACTGAATTAGCCATAACCTGCAGTATGCCACTTTACGGCGATAACTTTAAGTAACTTTGAAGGGCTATCCCTTAACAGATCCTGCCAACAATCCCCGCACAAAGTACCGCTGCAGAGCAAAGAAGACTGCTACCGGAACTAGTATTGACACAAATGCTCCAGCGGTGAGGAGCTCCCAATCCCCACCTCGAGTTCCAGTCATTTCAGCCAATCTCACCATAAGCGGTGCAATTTCTCGTTTTCCGCCACCAAATGTCAAAGCAACTAAAAGATCATTCCAAACCCAAAGAAATTGGAATATGGCAAATGATGCAATGGCCGGGACGCTAAGTGGTAGCACAATCTGACGGAAAAGTTTGAAGTAATCAGCTCCATCAACTCGAGCAGCTTCAATTAACTCTCTTGGTAATTGAGCGATGAAGTTGTGCAACAAGAAGATAGCTAAGGGAAGTCCGAACATGGTGTGTGCCAACCAAATAGGTATGAAGGTGCCGGTTATTCCAAAGCTTGGAATCAGGGTAACCGCGCCAATGTGTAATCCACCTGAAAACAGCTGCAAAAGTGGAATAAGTGACATCTGAAGTGGAATTACCTGCAGCGCAAATATTGAGAAAAATAAGAAGTTGCGACCTTTGAAGTCAAACCAAGCGATTGCGTATGCAGCAAAAATCGCAATGGTTATTGGAATTATTGTTGAAGGCACAACAATGGCGAAAGTATTTAAGAAATATTGACTTAAAGGCGGAGTTGCTCCCCTGCCTTCAAATAAAACTCGGGAGTAGTTCTCAAGTGTGAATTCTGGCTGGGTGAGTACGGTCCACCATCCAGAAGAGCTAATACCTGAACTTGGCCTAAATGAGGTTACAAACAAACCAAAAGTAGGAATTGTCCAGATTGTCGCCAACAAAATAGCAGCAAAACTTGCCCAGGGACTAGAAAGATGGGTTTTAACAGACTCGATATCTCTCACTCTATTGCGATTAATAATCTTCATTATCGCTCCGCTCTCTCACGACGCAGATGGATAACGTTGTAGACAACCAATGGGAGCACTCCAATAAACAAGATAATCGCTAAGGCGCTGCCAGTACCGTAATTCAAAGCTCTAAATGATTGGTTATACATTTCATTTGCAATTACACTGGTTTTGAAGTTACCACCAGTCATCGTTCGAATGATATCGAAGACTTTTAATGCACCAATCGTGATAGTGCTTAGAACCACGATAATAGTGCCCCTAATCATTGGGACAGTTACCTTGCTAAATCGCTTCCAGCCACTAGCTCCATCGAGCATGGATGCTTCGAGTATTTCGTCAGGGATAGCTTTTATCGCCGCTGATAAAACCACCATAGCAAAACCGGTTTGAATCCAAACAAATACGATTATCAACAAGAAAGTATTAAGCGGAGAGGTAAGAATCCAGTTTGTTGGCACAAAACCCAACCACTCTGCAATTTGGCTCAATAGGCCGATCTCAGCTACTCGATCATTGGGCTGAAATTGATATACAAATTTCCAGATAATGCCCGCCCCGACAAAGGAAATGGCCATTGGCATGAATATCAATGATTTAACAATTCCGGGGCGGCGCATTCGATCGGTTAAAACCGCAATAGTTAAACCAAACCCTGTTGACGCTACAGGGGCAACCACCATCCAAACTCCAGTATTTTTTAAAACCTCAAGGATTTCTGGCTGCGTAAAGGCCCATTGATAATTCTCCCAACCTACAAAATTCTCTCCCCTAGCATCTCGAAATGAGAGGTAGAGAGTTCGAAGCGCTGGGCCTATCAAACCAATAAACAAAAAGATAAGAGCCGGCGTTAGAAAGACGAGATACTTTATATAGCGCTGCACCTTTTCAGAGGTGCGCTCGGCCAACCAGAATGCTGCAATCACAAGTAGTGCGAAAAGAATAACCGTGACAACTAAACCAGTTAACTTTGAAAACGCTTGTTCGAGTTGGGTTTGCCGAGCTGCTATTTCAAGCATTCCCACTCCTTTGAAAAATCATGCCTACTTTATTTTCTCGCCGAATTACTTTCCTGATGAAGAAATTTACTGTGCAAAAGAGGTGCGGTGTAAGACACCGCACCTCTTTCTAAGCTAGCCAATCAACTTTTTCTAGTTGACTCTCTAATCTTTAGGATTTAGGCCATGACTTCTCGATTGCATCGAGAACAGCCTTGTCAGACTTGTTCTCAGCAACCCAAGCGGTCATTTCCTTCCAGAAGGAACCAGCACCTACTGCAGCTGGCATTGCATCTGAACCATCAAAACGGAATGTCGTTGCATTCTTTAGAATCTCAACAGCATTCTTGTTAACAGGGTCAGCTACATTTGCAAGATCAAGACCCTTGTTAGCTGAGAACCAGCCACCAAGTGCAGCCTTCTTGTTGTTCCACTCTGGAGATGTGAGGTATAGCTGTACTGCCTTTACCTCTCCACGATCAGAGAATGCGCCAACGAACTCGCCACCACCAAGAGCCGGACGCTGATCAGCGGTTACGCCTGGGAAGTAGAAGGTGGTAATTCCGCCCTCTACATCAGTGTCTTCTGGGGTAACAATTGTTGCGCCTTTGTCAGCAACCAAGATTCCACCAAGGAATGATGCCTGTCTGTGCATTGCGCAAGATCCATCAACGACTCCATAACCACCCTCTTGGAAGGTTGTAGTAGCAATCGCCGAAACGTTACCTACATACTTTGGATTCTTGAGAATCTTTCCAGCTTCCTTCAACACTGCTGCAACTTTTGCATCGTTGAATGGCATGGTGTGATTAACCCATGCATCATAGGTAGCTGCATCATTAACGCGAAGCATCAAGTCTTCCATCCAGTCAGTTCCTGCCCAACCGGTGGCATCACCTGATCCAAAGCCAACGCACCATGGTTGAACTTTGCCTTCAGCTGCAATCTTGTCTGAGAGTGCAAGTAGTTCACTCCAAGTTGTTGGAATGCTCCAACCATTGTCAGCAAAAGTCTTTGGTGAGTACCAAACAAATGACTTCACGTTTGCACCTAGTGGTGCTGCATAGAAGGTACCATCAACGGTTCCGTATGCCTTCCAGTCTGCGCCGTAATATTCATCAGCAGCGGCAGATACTTCGTCAGAGGCAACAACCATCTTTCCGGTTGCGACCATTGCTCTTAGCAAACCTGGCTGTGGGAATACAGCTAGATCAGGTGCGGTGCCACCTTCAACGCGAACTGGAAGTTGAGCTTCAAACTCTGCAGTTCCATTCCAGTTGATTGTGATTCCGGTGCACTCTTCAAACTCAGCAAAAGATTCCTGATAAATCTCTGCCTCTGGGCTGCGGATTGAGGAATAAATTTCAACCTCAGTTCCATCATGTCCCTGATATGCCTCATACGCATCGCAGTTAGCTCCACCAGCAGAGTCATCTGAACTTGAACATCCGCTAAGAATTAGAGTTAACGCAGCAAAGGCTGATGTCGCCAAAACAAATCGACGACGCCGCAAAGTTGCGGTCATATAGTTTTCCCCTTTCGAAAGGACTATAAAAATCCTCAGATTGCTCTGAGGAATCCCGCACAGTCTTCTCTCAGCCGCGAGTTAGGGCAAGGGTTAACCCATGTAAAAAAACTGCAAATGATTAACAGTTTGATTAACTAAAAACGATTTCAGTGGGCTCGAAGGGTGCTTACTTGAGCCGCTTTACCCAGGTCGTACTGTGCGGCGGCAGGAGGAGGCTGGCTTCCTGCAAACCTCGGGGCTGTTGTCGAGGGGCCGAGCAGAGCATGATCTCGAATGCCGCAAAGTACTCTGGAAGCGTCACTTGAAGCTCCTGCCCGGAGGTGTTTGAAAAAATCGCGTACTCGCTGCCTCTAGTAAAACCAATAACATCATTAGTGCGAGTCAACCAATTAAAGTCTAAAGAGGCAAAAAACTTTCTGAATCGAAGAGATTTTTGATAAAGCTGTAAAAATGAAAGGTTGCTCTCTTCGGTAAAACTCTTTTGCGCCTCTACTGTCTTATCTCTCCAATCAGCAGGAATTGGTAACCACGGCCTTCCAGAGGTAAATCCAAAATGAGTTTGTGAGGTGCTCCATGGCAAAGGTGCTCTTGCGCCATCACGTCCTTTATCTACACCCTTAGTTCTAAAGAAAACCGGGTCTTGTCGATCTTCATCAGATAGCGGCGCATCGGAAAGTCCCAACTCCTCACCCTGGAAGACATAAACCCCACCTGGAAGGGCATGTGTCAGCAGTGCAATAGCTCTTGCCTTTCGCTCTCCTAACTCCTCTCCACCCATGCGACTCACTAAACGAGGTGAATCATGATTGGAAAGTACCCAGGTCGGCGGTGCTGAAACTGCAGCAACCTCTTGAAGTGTTTTATGTACAGCATTTGCCAAGAACTTCGCATCCCATTCGGCAATTAGAAAATCAAAGTTAAAGATCTGGTGTAACTCATCCGGTCTTACATAAAGTGTTGCTCTAGAGCTAGGGTGAACCCAAGCCTCCGCAACGCTCATTCGATCGCCAGGGTAAGAATCAAAAATCCTGCGCCACTTGCGATAAATCTCATGGACACCATCACGATCAAAAAACGGCACATCAGATAGGAGTGATTCTCTCTGCGCTCGTGGCATATCGCTAACATCGAGTCGCAAAGCGCGGGTTAGTCCTTCAGGATCTCGATGATCTCGCAATATCTCATCTTTGACTAAGCCATGCGCCACATCAATTCGGAAACCATCTACCCCTTTATCGAGCCAGAATCGCAAAGTTTCCTCGAAATCTCTATTTACCTCTTCGTTGTTCCAATTTAGATCCGCTTGGGTTGAATCAAATAAATGTAAATACCACTGGCCAGGTTTCCCATCTGAATCTTTAACCCGACTCCAAGCTGGGCCTCCAAATATCGAACACCAATTATTAGGCGGTATCTCTCCATCTTTACCTCGGCCATCATAAAAATGGAAACGGGCGCGCTCTTTAGAACCAGGCTTGGAATCAAGCGCCGCTTTAAACCAGAGGTGCTCTGTGGAAAAATGATTAGGAACAATATCAACGATAACTCTTAAGCCAACTTTGTGTGCCTCTTCAATCAGTGATACCGCATCTGACATTTTGCCAAACCTTGGATCCACATCTCGTGGATTTGAAACATCGTAGCCGCCATCTTTGTTTGGAGAGACATAGAAGGGACTTAACCAAATCGCATCCACGCCCAACTCTTTTAAATAAGACAATCGGGAAATAACACCAGGTAAATCACCTTCACCATCACCATTGGAGTCTTGAAAGGATCTGGGATAGATCTGATAAATAGCGGCCTCTTGCCACCACAACTTTGATTTTTTAACCGCTGAACTCATCTTTAAACTCTTAACTCTCTAAACGCCGAGTCGAGTTTCTAACTACTAATGTGGTTGGCAAGGTCAAGGAGTGAGACTCACTTTTGGGAGATTTCAACTTTTCCATGATCGACCATGCCGCCATTTCTCCCATCAACTGAACGGGTTGCTCAATCGTTGTTAAGTCGGAAAACTCAGCCATTTCATGTCCGTCAAAGCCGATTATTGAGATGTCATCCGGCACCTTCAAACCATTTCTGCGGATTGCCTGTAATGCGCCCAAGGCCATTTCATCTGATTGAGCAAAGATGGCTGTTGGTCGATCTGGTCTAGCTAATAAATCATCCATCGCCCGACTGGCGCCATGCATTGTGAAATCACCGTAAACCTCGCGTGATGGTTTCCACTCTAAACCACTCTCAGCCAGCACCTGCATAAAGCCATTTCTGCGATCCTGCGGAACACTAAATCCAAAAGGATCATCTGGGCGACCTGAGATCAAACCAATTTTCTTGTGACCAAGATTTACCAGATGTTGAGTTGCGGTTCGGGCACCTGCAACATCATCGATTGCAACACTTGAGCAATCAACATGATGCATTCCCACCAAAGCAATTGGAATGCCAAGGCCCAGCATCGACTCGAACTCTTCTTCGGTGGGCGGCAAGCTGATAACTACCAGAGCATCAACACGACCCTTTAGTAATTGATGTTGAAATAACCTTTCCCGGCCCTTCATTTGTGAGAAGTTGTAAAGCAACAGATCAAGGCCAGCTTCACGCAATGCCTGCTCAGCACCATTAATAACCTGGGCAAAGTACCAACGAGATATATATGGAGCTACAACTCCCACTGAGTTGGTGCGGCCAAAAATTGATTTAGCGCTGGATTGCGGAATCGCATAATTTAACTTTTCGGCAGCGTTAAGAATTTTGTTTCTGGTCTCTGGATTTACATGATGCAAACCTCGCAAGGCGCGGGAAACGGTGGCTATTGAAACCCCAGCCTCGGCCGCTACCTCTTTGATGCCAACTTTTCCGGCATTCATGACTCACCTCCATCCCTGCAAAAGCGTTTTTTAGTTCTGCAATTTGCTGCAAGTGGCTAAAAATAGAGTGCAAAACTGAAAATGACTAGAGGTTTTTTGAAAATTACCACTGCTAATCTGCGGTTTATGTCTCAGGCCCTCCCTAGCGCACGGAAAATCGCCTCCCACATCATCCAAATAAACCCCAGGTTTGAGGTCGTAATTGAACGGGCCGGATTCTGCACTATCGGCGCCAGAACTGATGGGCGATCAGTTGTCGGTGGAACAAAATCAAATACAGGAAAATCAAGAAAAGGCAAGGGTTCAAACTTTGCCTCCCTAGCCTCATCGATTCTCTCTCAACAACTTTCCACTAAGGCTGCCGCAACGATAATTGGCCGGGTAGAAGAAATCTGTGGCGGTACTTTGCAAGCCAAAAAACTGACTGAAATTTCCGCCGCAAAATTACGGGCAGCAGGCTGCTCTAACTCGAAGACTCGCGCGGTAAGAGAGTTAGCAAGAGCTAGTGTCACAAACCAGATTCCAATGAAAAACCTGCACCGTTTAAGTGATGAGGAAATAATGCAGCATCTGCTGCCAATGTACGGAATAGGCAAATGGACTGTAGAGATGTTTTTGATGTTTCAACTGGAAAGAGTTGATGTTTGGCCCGTTGGAGATTTAGGGGTTCGAAGAGGTTGGGAACGAATTCATCGTATGCGAGGCGAGATTACCCCTGAGGCTTTATCCAAATTAGGAGCCTCCTACGCTCCCTATCGCAGCCATGTAGCTTGGTATTGCTGGCGAGCAAATGAGGTTCTACCCACAAAAGGTTAACTAGCCAAGGAGGCTATTTACTTTTTGGCTCCAACACCAAAGCGACTGAGTTTATGCACCAACGCTGATCGGTTGGAACCGCATATCCCTCACCTTCAAAGACATGACCAAGATGTGAGCCACATGCGGCACAGCGCACCTCAGTGCGAATCCGCGGCGCAAGTGAGCGATCCTCTAAAAGGATTACCGCATCATCCTTTGTTGGCGCATAAAAAGAGGGCCAACCGCAGCCAGAATGGAATTTTTCATCACTTCTAAACAACTCAGCGTTACAAGCTTTACATTTATAAACACCAATAGTTTCAGTTTCATAATACTGACCTGTAAAAGCAACTTCGGTCCCCGCTTTTCGCAAAACCTCAAAGGAAAGAGGATCTAACTCCTGCTGCAATTTTCCATCATCAACCTGAACTGGAAATGGCTTACCGGTTAAAGGGTTGATTTTTGGCAAATCTGCACCTGGTTGCATCTTCTCTCTCCTCGTTACTTTGCTACTTTGGGAAATGGCACCCCAGTTGAAGAGTGGCAGTCATATCCATTTGGATTTTTCTCCAAATATCTTTGATGGTACTCCTCGGCGGGCCAGTAAGTATGAGGTGCAGCATCTTGAATCTCAGTAACAATTTCGCCATAACCCAGCTTCTTTAATTCATCGTTATATAGCTCGCGGGTGTTTACCGATGCAATCATCTGCTCCTCAGTTGTTGTGAAGATTGCACTGCGATATTGAG
>JBEDAQ010000118.1:0-4767 GCA_041177685.1 Actinomycetota bacterium
TCAGCAATCTTGCGATACTCGGATACATCCGTGTGTCCACTCTTTTTGGCTTTAGCGTCAGCTTTTGCGCGATCACGTTGCTCTTTCATCAAGCGCTTGAAGCCATCTGCATCAATTGCCAAACCTTGCTCCGATGCCATCTCCAAAGTTAAGTCAAATGGAAACCCATAGGTATCATGCAACTTGAATACATCTCCACCGGACAGCTGCTTACCACCAAGCTTTTTTACGGCAGAGCTAGCTTGATCAAAAATCTGCGTACCGCTCTTCAGAGTTTGTAAAAATGCCTCTTCTTCAGCAATTGCAACTTTAATTATGCGATCTTGATCTGAGACTAACTCCGGATATTGCGGGCCCATTGCCTCAATTGAGGCAACAATCAACTCTTTCATATTTCTATCTTGAGAACCCAGTAACCTCATATTGCGTGTGGTTCGACGCATCATGCGGCGTAATACATAGCCTCGACCTTCATTTCCTGGAGTAACTCCATCGCCAATCAACATAGCTGCGGTTCGGGCGTGATCTGCTATGACTCTTAGCGAAATATCGCTGGCGTTTTCTTTCCCATACTTAACACCTGTGATTTCGCTGGCTTTATTGAGGATGTGGCGGGTTGTGTCAATCTCATAGATATTCTCTACACCTTGCAACAAAGCCGCAGTGCGCTCTAAACCAAGACCGGTATCAATATTCTTAGCTGGCAGCTCCCCCAAGATGGGGTAACCCTCTTTACCCGGACCATCACCTCGGATGTTTTGCATAAAGACCAGGTTCCAAATCTCTAGGTAACGATCCTCATCAGCAATAGGGCCGCCCTCCTTGCCATATTGCGCTCCCCTATCAAAATAAATTTCAGAACATGGACCGCATGGACCCGGAACGCCCATAGACCAGAAATTATCTGCCATTCCGCGTCGCTGGATTCGATCTTTTGGAACTCCAACTTTGTTGTGCCAGATATCCGCCGCTTCATCATCATCAAGATAAACAGTTACCCACAACTTATTTTCTGGAAATCCATATCCTCCATCGCTAACAGATTTAGTTAGTAACTCCCAGGCTAGAGAAATAGCACCTTCTTTGAAGTAATCTCCAAATGAGAAATTGCCACACATTTGAAAGAAAGAGGCATGGCGTGTGGTCTTTCCGACCTCATCAATATCTAGGGTACGAACGCATTTTTGTACCGAGGTGGCTCGGGAGTATGGCGGTGTCATTTCCCCAAGGAAGAATGGCTTAAAAGGCACCATTCCGGCATTTACTAAAAGTAGATTTGGATCATCAGCAATTAGGGAAGCCGAAGGCACCACTGTGTGTTTCAAGCCAAATGAGTTGTCGGCTTCAAAGAATTTAAGCCAACGGGATCTAATCTCCGCTGAATTCACTTTGCCTTAAAACTCCTCATCATCAACAAAGCGAGCGCTCTTACTCTTTTTTGCAGACTTATTCTTCTTTTTCTTCCGAAGCTGCGAAGCTGTTAATACTGCTCCGGCTGCCTTCATCGCCATTTGATTTTTGTCTAGGAAGGAAGATGTGTTTTCGGTAATTTTCGTACTTAGCTCTTCCATGGTCTTGGTGACCTTATTGATGCTTTGTAGCGGTCCATTGACTAGTTCGACTGTAGTGGTCACTTCGTTGAGCAACGGGGTTGTTTCACTGGAAATATCCTTGACCGCCTTACCTACCTCATCAATTGCTCGACCGAGACGAACAACGGCATAGGCAATCGCGAGGCTAATGATTAAAAAAGCGCTAGCAGCGATAATTGCTGCAATTCCACCCGCTGACATACCCGTAGCCTACCCAATTCCCAACTAAATCAGCTCAGGCAGAGCAACCTCGGGGGTCTTGTGGGCTTTATGGGCCGCTAATGCAGAAAGGTGATAGGCCTCAATAGCTGCGATATTTTCTGGTGATAGGTATTTACTACCATCTACAACATCACCTTTACGTCCTTCAATAACAGCATGGACATCATTGCCGGACAACGTTTTGTGGGTTTCCAAGGCATGTGCAACAGCCAATACATGAACTCTGTCTTGTCGCAACAACTCCTCGGATTTACGGAGTAAAGATGCCAGATTGTCTTCGATGCGATCAGATAAGGCACGTCGCATTTCTTGTTTGGCATCGTTGGGTCTAACTCCACCTGGTGCGCCGATTTCCATTCTTCTACCTGAGGCGTATGAAGAAACGGTTGATCCCATTCCCCAATATCCCTCCATCAATCCGGCAATGGTTGTTGCAGACTCTAAGTCACCTGAAACACCTGAGGAGTTATCCCCGTCGAAAAACATTCTTTCACCTGCTAACGAGGCTAAAGAGACCAAAATATCCCCTTCGTATTCACTCTTCCAATGAGTGAACTGATCATCTGGTGGAATTGATGCCACCATTCCCAAGTATTCGGCACCTTTTTCGATGGTAGCAATATCAATATCCATATGTCTTCGAACTCGATAAGCCATTACCGCATGGCAGGCTTCATGAACAGCGGTAGCGTGACGCTCCCGTTCGATGTACTCAACATCCTCTGAAGGTCCGAGTTGCTTCAACTGCTTAGCTTTCAAAACATCTTGCCAAGTTACAGTGTCGCGACCGTTGCGAATCGCCATAATCAAGGATTCGTTTATTAAATCCTTTATGGTGGCACCGGTTGCATATGGCGTGATAATCGCCAACTTTTCAATCTCTTCTTTACTTAGGAGATGCGAAACCTTGGCCAGATAACCTTCATAAGTTCTGATTCGCCCCGCTTTGCTGGGATAACCAACTCGATACATTCGATCTATACGACCTGGGCGAAGTAACGCTTCATCCAATGACTCCGGCATGTTTGTCGCCATCACAACCAAAATTCGATATTTCGGTGGATTCTTTGGCCGCATACCCAGGGTTCTTCGCACTACTCGATTAAAAAATCCTCTAGGTTTCTTTAGGCCCGATAATTCAGTTAACAGCGCTTGCAATGTTCCGGTGCCTGCACCACCTCCTGCGCCTGCTCCCATCATGAACCGATTTACCAAGCTTGCTGGCTTTGGAGATTCATCTCTAACTAAATTGGCTTTTACAACTAGATCGCCAGCGGTCTGACTTAAGTAAGTTACCCCGCGGCAACTTTCGCTGGCATAAGCACCAGGAGCTCGATTGGTCATGATTCCACGATTACCCAAGGCATCCGCTTCATCAAAAAATACAACTACGCCACCATAACGAAGCGCCAATTTTCGCAGTTTTCTAAATAATCCTTTAACCTTCAAGATACCAACACCAAAAAACATGTTATTAAAGGCACCTGGGTCTACAAATACGAATGGTTTACCGGTCTCACCAGCCATAGATTCAGCCATCAAAGTTTTGCCGGTACCTGGAGGTCCCCAGAGCAAAATTCCACCCGGGACGTAACCGCCGAGTTTTTCAATACTCTCCGGATTTTCAAGAAAAACTAAATTCTCTCGGATGCGTGCCAAGACATGATCTTGTCCCCATACATCGCTGAAACGAGTCTTGATGTCATCGGGAAAATAAGTATCTATCCCACCGCGACTTAAAAACCAAAAGATCGCAACAAATTGAATAATTACAAAAACCACCGCAAACATCAGCTGCCCGATAATTGGAAGTGCGCTCCACAAGGCTTGAGGTGCTAAGAACAATGCTCTTACTGGGGTTTCATCGTAAATGGCGCCTAAAACAACTGAGAGCAGCGATAGAACTACGATCCATTTGATTACGCGGGAAAGTCGGAAACGGGTCCAGTCACTCAGTCGATGCGTAGTGCGATCAACAAAATTGAAGTAGCGTTGCCAGAACCCGTGGTAGGGCGCTAGCAGCTCTGAAATTAGAAAATGAGTCTGCCTTAAGGTTTCAACTGCTACTAACGGAAAGATCCACCAGCGTTGGTAGCTGCTGTTTGTAACCGCCTGAGAGAAGGCTAGTTCTTCATCGGCCGCCATATCTGACCAGACTAAAACAAAGAAAACAACCGCAAAAAACAGCAAGAACTTAACTCGATCGTAGAAAGAAAGATGAACCCGGGTTTTTCTATCTGTGTCCCGAGGACGCGAGCTCATCTCGATACTCATAAAACTTTTCCTATTTTTCTTCCGGTTTTTCTTCCGGTTTAAAATCTACGCCGGTTTCCTTGCGTTGCGCATTTGTTATTGGAGTAGGTGCCCCGGTTAACGGATCTCCACCGCTGGCGGTTTTCGGAAATGCGATTACTTCGCGAATTGACTCGGCGCCCGCTAACAAAGCACAGAGTCGATCTAGGCCAAGTGCGATTCCACCATGTGGAGGCGGGCCGTAATTGAATGCCTCTAGCAGGAAGCCAAATTTGCTCTCTGCCTCTTGCTTCGTAAGTCCAATTACATCGAACACCGCTTGTTGGATGTCACGTCGGTGAATACGGATTGAACCGCCGCCAATTTCACTGCCATTCAAAACGATGTCATATGCGTAAGCCAACGCTGACTCTGGATCTGAAACAAAGGTTTTTTCAAACTCCGGTTTAGGGCCAGTAAAGGGATGATGGACGGCGGTCCAGCCGCCATCATCAGTTCTTTCAAACATTGGTGCATCTACTACCCATAAAAACTTCCATGCGGATTTATCGATTAAATTGCAGCGTTCACCGATTTCGAGACGTACCGCTCCAAGCAAATTCAATGCCTCTGAGCGTTCGCCTGCTGCAAAGAAAATTGCATCGCCATTGGCCGCCCCTACTTGAGCCGCAATTCCAGCTGCCTCCTTTTCGGAAAGGTT
>JBEDAQ010000119.1:0-6345 GCA_041177685.1 Actinomycetota bacterium
CAGTTCGGGTGAGTGATGTTGAGGTAAAGCGAAGCGGTAACAGCTATGCAATTGATACCGTTCTTGAGATAAAGCACGAATGCGATCCTTGCCAGATAGTTTGGATTGCCGGTAGTGACACCGTTTCTCAGTTACATACCTGGCACCAAATAGAGAAACTCACACAGTTAGCGGAGTTTTTAATTGTTAAAAGACCAAACTCCAAGACAGAGGCAACACAGGTTCCCAGTTTTATCAACTTTACTGAAATTGAGATTGCTGCCCTTGATATTTCAGCAACTCAGGTGCGAAGTGCGATAGCGGCTCAGAGTGATACCGGAAAGCTCATTCCTGCTAAAGTCGCTGAGTTCATCAAGAGCAAAGGACTATATGGCGCCGCGTAAATCTACGATAGAGCTCACGCAGCGTGCTGCCCATGCGGCAATTGAAAAATTAGGAACTGATTTGGTGGCTATAGATCTCTCAGCTCAGATGGTTTTAAACGAGATCTTCTTGTTGGTTAGTGGACAAAATGAGAGACAGATTGATGCCATTGCTGATGAGATCGAACGAGAGTTGGCCAAGGTCGGCGAGAAACCGATGCGACGAGAGGGCTCCGAGCATTGGATTCTTTTAGATTATGAAGATTTGGTGGTGCATGTTCAAACTGAAGAGATTCGCCAGTACTACATGCTAGATCGACTTTGGAATGATTGTCCTACCTTGCCTTTGGAGGCAGTCGTACAGGCGGCAAAGTTTAAAAAGGGCGATGTATAAATGGCCAAAACTAGGCAGCGGGTTGTTTTGTGGCGTCATGGTCAAACTAATTGGAATATTGAAAATCGCTTTCAAGGACACTCTGACATTCCACTAAATGAAGTTGGATCGCAACAAGCTGAGCGCGCTGCTCCACTTCTATTAGCACTTCGTCCAAACAAGATTATTTCCAGTGATTTAATTCGCGCGCAGCAAACCGCAGCCGCCCTAGCCAAGATTGCTCAGTTGAATGTTGCGATTGACCCAGGTTTACGTGAGACCAATGGCGGAAACTGGGAAGGAAAAACGGGAGCAGAAAATCGCGCCGAGGATTATGACCGTTTTGTTAACTGGCTAGATGGTGATGATCAGCCGGCTGGACAAACTGGTGAAAGGCGTAGTGAAATTGCACTTCGAGCGGTTAATTCAATACAAGCTGCGCTGCATGAAGATATTTCAACTCTGATTGTTGTAACCCATGGCGGTACCGCGCGCTGCATTTTGGGAAAAATGTTGGACATGCCGATGAATCAATGGTCTGCAATTGGCGGTCTCTCTAATGCCTGCTGGTCGATATTGGAAAATGGCCACCATAGAAATGGTTGGGTCTTAGTTGAGCACAACTCTGGATCCTTGCCGGAGCCCATCTATGGAGAGGAAAGCGGGGCGTAGTTCAGGTAAGGTCTGCCGCGCAAGAAAGTTCGGGGCTATAGCGCAGCTGGTAGCGCACCTGCATGGCATGCAGGGGGTCAGGGGTTCAAGTCCCCTTAGCTCCACAGATAAGCAACTAAAGAGAGTAGGGCATGAGTAATTCAAGGGTTGCATTGCAACATATTCCAACTGGTTGGTCGGCAAAGGATTTGCCGGATCTGGTCGGAAAACGTTTCTTAATTACCGGTGGAACAAGTGGAATTGGTAAGGAAGCAGCCCGCGAATTGGTTCGGGCTGGTGCGCAGGTAACCATTACCGCTCGAAATCCAGAGAAAGCTGAGCGCACCCAAAAAGAACTTTCCAGCCAATTAATTTCTATCTTGCAGTTAGATTTGGCCGATTTAAATAGCGTTCGCAAAGCGGCCCGCGAATTTGAAGGCGAAATTGATGTATTAATTTTAAATGCTGGCGTAATGGCGGTTCCATTTACAAAAACCGCGGATGATTTTGAGTTACAGATGGGCACTAATCACTTAGGACATTTTGCCTTTGCCGGTTTACTAAGCAAACGCATCAAATCTAGAGTGGTTACTATTTCAAGTCAGGCACATCGCACCGGATCTTTTGGTGATGGTTCAGTTGAGACCATCAGAGATATCTGCCTAGGACGCAACAAGTATCAGCCGTGGGGTGCATACGGTGCTAGCAAGTTGGCTAATCTTTTGTTTACCTTTGAACTAGAGCGGATCGCAAACTCTATAGGTTTTGGCTTTAATGCCTTTGCCGCTCATCCGGGATATTCCAATACCAATCTGCAAAGTGTAGGTCCACAGATGCGGGGAAGTTTGCGCGAGGAACGTGCTACCGCATTTATGAACTCCATAATTGCGCAATCAGCTGCAAAGGGTGCTTTACCAACTTTGTGTGCCGCTACATTTCCAAATCTTTATGGAGCTTCTTATATTGGACCAGATGGTTTGATGGAAATGCGTGGCTACCCCAAAGCTACGCGGGCTAGATCAATTGCTTATGACCAGAGTTTGGCTCGTAATCTATGGAGTGTCAGCGAAGAGTTAACTGGCGTGCAATGGCATTAAAACAAGGGCGGTAACCTACGCACATGCATGAGGCCTACGACATCAATCATGTCCAGGAGAAATGGCTACCAATCTGGGATCAGATAGCGCCATTCCGCTCTGGAAAGGCTGATGACCCACGCCCAAAAAAATATGTTCTAGATATGTTTCCCTACCCATCTGGGGATTTACATATGGGCCATGCCGAGGCTTACGCACTTGGTGATGTGATTGCCAGATATTGGGTACAAAAAGGTTTCAACGTCATGCATCCAATCGGTTGGGATGCATTTGGATTACCCGCTGAAAACGCTGCGATCAAGCGCAACGAGGATCCAAGTGTTTGGACCTACGAAAACATCAATACCCAAAAAGCGTCGATGCGCCGCTACGCCTGTTCCTTTGATTGGGATCGCGTGCTTTACACATGTGATCCTGAGTATTACAAGTGGAATCAATGGATCTTTATCAAGATGTATGAAAAGGGTTTGGCTTATCGAAAAAACTCAGCGGTTAATTGGTGTCCTTCCTGTCAAACAGTGCTGGCAAATGAACAGGTAGTTGCTGGACTTTGTGAACGTTGTGACAATGCGGTTACAAAGAAGAAGTTGAATCAGTGGTATTTCAAGATTACAGATTATGCCGAGCGCTTGCTGTCGGATATGGAGCAACTCGAAGGCAAGTGGCCAGAAAAAGTTTTGACCATGCAGCGCAATTGGATTGGAAAATCAACCGGCGCAGAGGTCTCATTTGAAATTGAGGGCAGAGCAGAGCCCGTTGTTATTTATACGACCAGACCAGATACTTTGTATGGTGCAACATTTATGGTGGTCGCGGTCGATAGTGAATTAGCCCGCGAATTAGTAAAAGGTAGCCCGGTCGAGGCGGAGTTTGAAAAGTATTTTGATTCCGTAAAAGCGGCTAGTGATATAGATCGATTAGCAACTGATCGACCCAAGTCAGGTGTATTTCTCGGGCGCTACGCCATCAATCCGGTAAACGGTGAGCAGATTCCGATTTGGGCCAGTGATTATGTATTGGCTGATTATGGAACCGGTGCCATCATGGCGGTTCCGGCTCATGACCAAAGAGATTTAGATTTCGCTCGCGCGATGAAGCTGCCAATTCGTGTAGTTGTTAAAACAGATGAGGAAGATCCAGCTACTTCAGGTGTCGCAACCTCGGGCGATGGGGAAATGATTAACTCCGGCGGTCTGAATGGCCTCTCAAGTGCTGCTGCAATAGCGCAAATAGTGAAGGAGCTTGAGGGTAAAGAGTTGGGTAAAGCCTCCAACAATTATCGTCTGCGCGATTGGTTAATTTCGCGGCAGCGTTATTGGGGAACACCGATACCGATTATTCATTGCGAGAAATGTGGAGAGGTTCCAGTTCCGGAGGATCAACTGCCGGTCAAGTTACCTAACTCTGCAACCTTAGATTTAAAACCAAAGGGCACCTCGCCATTAGCAACCGCCACTGATTGGGTAAATATTTCCTGTCCAAAATGCGGCGCAGCAGCGTTGCGAGATACCGACACGATGGACACCTTTGTTGATTCATCTTGGTACTTCCTGCGTTACACCAGCGTTGACTCTCATGACCAAGCATTTATCAAGGAAGAAGTTGAGAAATGGCTTCCAGTTGATCAATATGTTGGTGGAGTAACCCACGCTATTTTGCATCTTCTCTACTCAAGGTTTTTCACTAAAGCCTTGCATGACATGGGCTACTTAAACTTCACCGAGCCATTTACTAGATTGCTTAATCAAGGAATGGTAATTATGGATGGCTCTGCTATGAGTAAGAGCCGTGGCAATCTGGTCAGACTTTCTGATGAATTAGAAAAGCATGGTGTCGATGCGATTCGACTAACAATGGTCTTTGCCGGACCTCCAGAGGATGATGTTGATTGGGCCGATGTTTCGCCTGCGGGATCTGCAAAGTTCTTGAACCGCGCTTGGCGACTAGCCGGAGACGTCACAAGCAAGCCTGGCGTTGATTTCACAAAAGGTGAATTAGCGTTGCGCAAAACCGCTCACAAGAGCTTGAATGACATTTCATTAGCGGTGGAAACCTTTAGATTTAATGTTGCGGTCGCTCGTGTAATGGAGTTGGTAAATGCAACTCGAAAGGCGATTGATTCTGGATGTGGTCCCGCTGATCCTGCGGTACGTGAAGCCACTGAAATTGTTGCGATTTCCCTATCTTTAATCGCTCCCTATACCGCTGAGGAGATGTGGGAGAAATTAGGCCATAAACCATCTGTTGCATTGGCTGGGTGGCCCACTGTTGATCCAGCACTGCTCGCTCAAGATTCAGTTACCGCAATCTTCCAGATCAATGGAAAGATTAAATCTCGAGTAGAGATCGCTCCTGACATCTCCGATGCCGATTTGGAAAAGATGGCGTTAGCAGATGCAGAGGTTGTATCTGAACTTGGCGGAGCCCAACCAAAGAAAATCATTACCAAGGCTCCCAAGTTTGTAAATATAGTTTTGTAGCTGTTTTCCACAGTGCAAGGTTTTGCACTCGAGGTATGGCCAAATAAATCTCGGGCAAGTTGCACTGCTTTTATCGGGGCATGAATATTGCAGAGCTCAAAGAAAATCTTACAAATTACACAGATCCACAACGACGCGCCCTAGTTTTCCTAAGTCTAATTGGGGTCGGTTTGGCCTTATTTTTATTTAGTACTACGAGAGGTAGCGCTGAGGCGCAAGAAGCTCCTATGCCAAAGCTGAGCATCGCCCCAGTTGCGAAAAATATTTTGGTTCATGTCGCTGGCAAGGTGAAAAATCCAGATGTTTACCCTTTGCTGCAGGGTTCAAGAGTCGCTGATGCAATAAAAGCAGCCGGTGGAGCTAAGAAAGGGGTAGACCTTGGCGATATAAATCTGGCCCGGATTTTGGTGGATGGAGAGCAGATATATGTTGGCTATCAACCAAAGGTCAGTACTTCTCCTAAAAACAGCACTGGTAAAAACATTTACACCGGAATTGTAAATATAAATCGCGGAACAAAGTCTGAGTTTGATTCACTTGTCGGAATCGGTCCAATAATTGCAGCGCGCATCGTGAGTTACCGAAATCAAAACGGACCTTTTATGAGTATCGAAGATTTACTCAAAGTCTCAGGTATTGGCACTAAGACCTTAAGCAGAATAAAACCGAGATTAACTCTGTAACAGAACCCCCAACAAGGCCGCGGCTAGAGCTGCGGCTTTTGTTATTTGGAGCTGGTATTTGGATTGGGGCTTTACTGGCCAGCTCTTATAGCTGGAAGTTGGCGATACCGCTTTTTCTTATCGTTTTGCTGGTCCGCGTGAGCGCGAGAAAATATGCGATTTTTGTCTGGTCGCTCTTGGTCGGCTGTGGGATTTACTCGCTGCACTTTGCAACTTTGCAACATAGCTTGCTGGCCGAGATTGCTCAGAATCGTGGTCAGGTAGTTTTACATGCCACGGTTACAAGTGAGATTAAATCAACCGGTCATAAGGTTCGGGGTTCAAATCTGCACCAACCACAAAACTCCTTTTTGGTTCGAGCGACAAAGGTGAATTGGCAAGGTAAAAAAAGTTCAATTCGGTTGCCAGTTCGTGTTCTGTCCAGGTTTAACTCTGATATTTCGGTGGGGGATGAAATCAGATTAAGCGGATACTTAATCGTTACAAAAGAAAAAAGAGTGGCTGCCACTCTAATTGTCGATGATGCTCCTGCGGTTTTGCGTTCAGCTGGAAAGCTAGCCGAATCGCTTACCAATATAAGAGAAGATTTTAGAAGAAAAGCTTCTCGATTGAATTCAGATGCAGGCTCATTAATCCCAGGAATGATTCTGGGTGACACATCATTGCAATCACAAAACTTTTCTATACAGATGCGTAGAT
>JBEDAQ010000120.1:0-6454 GCA_041177685.1 Actinomycetota bacterium
CCTCTTTACCTTTTTCTGACCAGCCTCCGGCGTTTACGAAAATTAATCCCAGCACCATCGAGAAAAATAATGGAGAGATTGCTTCTTCAATTTTATTTACGGTGTAAGCCAGTGCAACGCCAGCGCAAATTATGGAGAAGTATTTAAGGTTGTTAGCGGTTAACTTCACGCAAAACTTCCCATGCCCAATTGATCTGACCAGGTGTTCAAATCTTTTAACACCGCATCAGCAATTGTTATCTCGCCACTACCTAAATGATTTGGGTGTACACGTTTACTACCGGGAACTCGGCCTCCGGTTTCAGTAATGCTGGACGCTAATTTATTGAAATCATCATATGAAGCAGAGTCCCCTAAATCATTGGGGTCAATGGTTATTACCGTATGGGAAATTCCCTGCGGTTTAGTGTCATCATCTGGATTGAACATATCAGGCACTTCGCGGGATAACGCACCACCACTTAATCCAGCAGACAGAGATTCAACCATGAGGCCCAGTGCAAAACCTTTTGCACCACCAAGTGGAGCCAACATCCCCATCAGCGCCTCTTTGGCATCGGTGATCGGCTCACCTTTAGCGTTAACCGCCCAACCCTCTGGAATTGAACCACCAGCTTTGGCGGCATTAGCAATCTTGCCGCGTGCAACTGCTGAGGTTGATAGATCAATGATCATTGGTGGATTTGATGGAACACCTGATGCGATTGGGCTAGTTGATAATAAAGGTGCGTTGCCACCAACCGCTGGCATTACCGCAGGACCATTTGTGAAGATCATTGAAATTTGTCCGGCATCAAGTGCAGGATAAAGATAAACCCCAAGTGCTCCGCAATGACTGGAGTTTTTAACGGAGACTAATGAGATGCCAAACTCTTTTGCTTTCGCAACTCCCAATTCTGCTGCCCGCCAAACCTGCCAATGTCCCAAACCATCTTCCCCATCAATGCTTGTGATTGCACCACGTTGGGAAATAACCTTTAACTCTGCGCCGCCATTAACGCCACCCATTTTTATTCGTTGTAAATAAAAAGGAAGACGCATTAAGCCATGGCTGGGATTACCCCAAACATCTGATGTGACGATAGCTCGCGCAGTTAATGCGGCGTTATCTTCTGGAACACCCGCTTTCACCAACATTGCGGTGACATGAGCTAATGCATGTTCAACCTTGATGCTCATTACTTGGCCTGCTTTACCGCGCCAACCGCATATTTTTGAACTCCGCCGGTGAGGGCGGCGCGGATTTCACTTACTAAAACCTGATTAATGGCCGCTTGGCTCTCCTGTGTAATACCGGCAACATGTGGCGCCAAGACCACATTATCCAGATCGGTAAATCTCTTATCTTTTGGTGGTTCTTGTACTCGGACATCTAGACCAGCTCCAGCGATAACTCCGCTTTGTAGCGCTACCTCTAAATCAGCCTCATTAATAACCTCGCCGCGGCCCACAGAGACGATAATCGCACTCTTCTTCATCTTTGCTAAAAGCGCAGCGTTGATAATCTCTTTAGTCTCGGGTGTGGCCGGTAAATGAATTGATATGTAATCGGACTCTGCAACTACCTTTTCCATCGCAACCATTTGAGCATTTATTGAATTTAAATAATCTGCATCTGGTTTAGCAAATGGATCGTAGGCCAAAACCTTTACCTTAAATCCTTTTAGTAAATCCGCGGTTGCCCGGGCGGTTGCGCCAAAGCCCAGCAAGCCCCAAGTTTTTCCCGTTATCTCCCGTCCTGCTTTACGGTTCCATTCACCATTTCGCGTGCTGGCATCAAGTTCAATTAATTTACGGCTAATTGCCAATGCCATCAAAACGGTTTGCTCACCTACTGCAACAGCGTTTATTCCCAGAGCAGCAGCTACAACGACGCCGTTGTCATCAGCAGCTTTGACATCAATGTTGTCTAAACCGACACCGGCACGAGCTATTACCTTTAATTTGGGTGCCGCTTCGATTATCTCTCGGGTTACCTGGGTTCTATTTCTAACTACTAAAGCCGTGGCATCTGCCAACTTAGCTTTCAAATCAGCGGGATTACTCCAAAGGTCTGGTTCGCGAACGATGGGAAAAGATTCTGCTAACGCCTCAAAATCTGCGCTCCAGACATCTTCACTAATTACGATCACGAACCAGTCCTTTCGAGAGTATGGATAATCGAGTTGGATTTACTACGCGCTTATGTACAACTTGGTGAAGGTGTACTCGCGATGTCCCAACGCTTCAGCAGCGCAAAGACGGCCATTTACAGTGCGTTCAATGACCTCCATCATCATGTCGCCAGCCTTGGTCAGGTTGTACTCCTGGCGTAGCAAGCCAGATACATCAAGATCAATATGCTCCTTCATAGATGCTGCGGTCTTCTTATTAGCGGTTAACTTCAAAACCGGCTCAATTGGATTACCAATTACATTGCCTTGTCCGGTTGGGAACAAGTGAACAACCGCACCTGCTGCTGCCATCAGAGTTACGCACTCTGCTGCTGCAGACGAGGTATCCATGAAGTAAAGACCAGGCTTCTTGCGATCTGGTGCTTCAGCAGGAGCTAGAACTCCGACCACTGGAACTGAACCAGTCTTTGCAATGTTGCCCAATGCTTTTTCTTCAATTGTGGTTAGACCACCAGCAATATTTCCTTGAGTTGGTTGTGAACCCAAAAGATTTGCACCGGTTGATTCAATTACCTTGATGTAATTGTCATAAGTCTTCTGGAACAAATTACGACATGCATCATCGATGCAGCGCTCTGCAATTAGATGCTCACCACCAGTTAACTCCGAAGTTTCACCAAAGAAGACCGTTCCACCTGCTGCAACCCAACGATCAACAGCTTCAGAAGTTGTTGGACAGGAACCAAGACCTGAAGTGGTATCTGATTCACCGCACTTAATCGACATGATTAAGTCACCTTCAGTCGCAGGTTCGCGGGTAATTTCAGAGGCATCCTGCAAGAAGATCTGTGCAACACGGGCTGCATCAGCGATTACCTGCAGATCACCTTTTCCTTCAATTGAGAATGAGGCAACTGGCTTACCGGATTTTGCAATTCCAGCAGCAACTCGCTCAGTCCACTTTGGCTCAATACCAATAACTACAACTGCAGCAACATTGCCATTCAATCCAGTACCAATCAGGGTACGGAAAGTTAGCTCTAGATCCTCACCAAACTGTAGGCGGCCATATCCATGAGGTAGTGCGAGAGTACCTGGCACTACTTTTGCCACTGCTTCAGCAGCAGCATTGGAAAGGTCATCTACCGGCAAGATAATGACGTGATTACGGATACCCATCGTTCCATCTGGACGACGGTATCCGGTTAAGCGCGGCTTGCTTCCCATCGATAACTCCTCATGTTGTGGGTATGTACGTAATCGCCTTTTTTGATCGGCTGTGATGCGATGCCGACCTTAATTCCATATTTAATGATTGCTTCACCTTCAACGTGATCTTTCAACGCAAACTTATGTCCCAATGGGATTGCGTGGTTAAGAACCGCGGTGTGCTTTGTTTGCTCTTTCACTGATAGACCTTCTAGTGTGCCAGGTTGCAAATCATCATTTGCAACCGCAACTGAATCGCCATCATGATGAAGGAGAAAATCAGGCACTTTAGCCATAACTATTTCCTTTCCATTTCTCGATTACTCCAATATCCCCATCAACTCCGCGCTCCAGCAAGAAATGCATCGAGCTCTGCTTTGGTAGGAATTCCACTTTGTCCATCAAGCGCGCGACAGGAAAGTCCGGCGACAGTATTGGCAATTGCAACCGCTTCCGCGATTGGCTTGCTCCAAACTTGGGCGGCAACTAGCGCGCCATGAAATACATCTCCGGCACCTAGTGTGCTGACAATCTCGGTTGAAATAGCGGGCACAATTCCCGATTCAATACCATCGGAGTAAACACTGCCCTCTCCACCCTTAGAAACCACGACAATATTCCTATCTCTTGCCGCAGTAGAAACATCGGTAGTTATATTTTCAGAAGGCGCATAAAGATCGTAATCAGCTGCGTTTAATCCTGGAGTGTCATATCCAATATCAATTGATAACTTGGCGGCTCCCCCACGCTTAACTCCCCAATCCTTAATAGTCTGCATGCCAAATTGATCAACATGAATCCATTGATATTCATTGATATTGGCTGGCTTTGCGGGTCGTTGACTATGGGGCTGCACCATAATTGCGCGGGTTTGCTCAGATCTTGAAACCACAATTGTTCCCGTCGCGGTGCGCACCGATTTATCAACTACAACATGTTGGGTATCGATGCCCTCTCTGGAGAACATTTGCAATATTGCAATTCCATCTTCATCATCACCAATTACACAGGAGACTGCTACAGGAACACCAAGTCTTGCCAAAGTAACTGCAGCGGTAGAAGCCGGACCCCCAAATGAGCTCTTCGACTCTAAAGCTACAACTCTTTCATTAGAGCGGGGATATTTGTCGACTAGAACTATGTGATCACGGGTTGCCATACCGACGCAAAGAACTTTTGGCATCACGACTTCTCATCCTTTAGGTAACTAAACCAAGCGTCGCGGGCATTGTGAATGTGCTTAATGCACATTAAACGGGCAGAAATGGGATCTTGCCTTTCAATCGCGCTAAGTATTTCAGAGTGTTCAGACTCAGATGCATCAATTCTTCCCGGTAACTTCAAGGTATTGTCCATAGAATTGAACATAATCTCTTGCAGAGTTCCCAAGGTTTGATTCAAGAAATGATTGTGCGCACTTCGAACTATCGTTAGGTGAAATTGCATATCTAGCCTTCGCACTTTTTCAAAATCTATTGGCTCTTCCGCAATGGCCTTGTTAAGTTCCATTGCTGCGGATTTCATTTCAGCGAGCTGCTCATCTGTGCGGCGCTCTGCGGCCCATTCCACAGCGGGCGCTTCAAGAATTTCGCGCATCTGAAACAACTCCTCGATGCGGTGTTGAGCCGCCCTCAATGAATCACGAAGCTTCTCGCCTTCATGCTCATCAAGTACGAAAATTCCAATCCCATGTTTAACTAAAAGTCGACCCTGAACTTGTAACACTTGAATTGCCTCACGAAGGGAAGGTCGGCTAATTCCTAGTATCTTTGAGAGATCTCTTTCGGATTCCAGTCGGTCTCCAGGCATCAAACCGGAGTCATCGATATGGTCCAACAACAACCGAACCTGATTATGCAGACGCGGAGGATGATGGATGATTGGGGTGCTCATTAACCTTTAACCGCTCCTGCTGTTAGTCCGGCAACAAAGGTTCTCTGCATTAGCAAATACATAATCACCATAGGGACTGAAGCCACCATAACCGCAGTAAAAATCATGGAGAAACTGATTGAGTACTCGCCTCTAAAATCCAGCATAGCAAGCGGTAACGTTTTCTTGTCTTGTTGGGTAATCAATAGGAGTGGAAACAGCAAATCATTCCAAGTAATTACGAATAGAAAGATAGCAACTGCGCCCATTGATGGCTTAGAAAGGGGAAGCGCAATCGACCGATACAGCCTAACGGGTCCCGCTCCATCAATCGAAGCAACTTCATACATCTCGCTCGGGATTTGTCTGAAGAAGGCGGTCAGAATAAAAATTGCTATTGGTAATGTGGCAGCGATGTTGATGAGTACTAAGCCAGTAAGTGAATTGTTCAATTTCAACTGCACAAACAACTGGAAAATCGCAATGATATTAGTAGCTGCTGGAATGGCAAGTCCAAGTGAAAATAAAACAAATAACACTTTGCCAGTTACATTGACCATTCTCGCTATTCCAAAGGCCGCTAGGCTGGCTAGTACTAATGTGAGGACAACTGAAAATCCAGTGACAATTATGCTGTTTAAGAAATTTTGCTCAATTGCACTGTCCGCAAACAATCTCTTGTAGTTTGCAAGCGTCCAATCAATAGGGGGTAATAGTGGCCGGTCATAAATCTCCAGATCTGACTTAAATGATCCAAAAACAACTACCATCGAAGGAACAATTATCAAAGCAGCAAAGATAAAGAGTGCAATTGCTCTAGTTATGCGATAAAACATTGACTAGTACCTCTCCTTCAGAATGCGTTTTTGCAATGCGGTCAATCCCAAAATAAAGAAAACTAGGATTATTGACTGCATTGCGGCATAGCCAAATCGGAATTCGTTGAAAGCGGTCAGATATACCAATGTCACAAAAATGTTGGTGGAGTTATTGGGTCCACCTTGAGTCATTGCGTAAACGAGATCAAAAGCTCTGAATGATTGAATTGTTGTATATGCCATTACAACTGCGGTAGTGGGCAGAGCCATGGGCCAAGTGACCGCTTTAAATTGCTGCCACCGACTTGCGCCATCCACCTGAGCGGCTTCATATAATTCTTGTGGAATCTGCTGAAGTCCTGCAATATAAACCACCATCATCTGTCCTGTGTGAAACCAGACTTGAGTAAAAGCAATTGCACGCAGCGCGGATGTCTCACT
>JBEDAQ010000121.1:0-18937 GCA_041177685.1 Actinomycetota bacterium
CCCAATCAGGTTTGCGTGTCATTGGAAAGATTTCATCAAAGGTAACCGGCACCAGAGTTAAGTGGTGGTCAGACAAGCAGATATTCCTAAAAGACGCAGAGTATGACCTAGAAGAGATTTACACCCGTGCTCGACAAACTTCATATTTGGTTCCGGGTTTAACTCTGGTGGTAAATGACAACCGCACCAAAGATAAAGGCTCTCAAACCTTCTTCCACAAAGGTGGCATCTCCGAGTACTGCGACTTTATTCAACCTGATCAAGCCGTTGGCGATGTAATCCGTTTAACCGGTAAGGGTCACTATCAAGAAACTGTTCCAGTTCTCGATGAGAAAGGTCATCTCGAACCCAAAGAGGTCGAGCGGGATATGGATGTCGATATCGCCGTCAAATGGGGCAATGGGTATGAAACCACCGTTAGATCCTTTGTAAATATTATTGCTACCCCAAAGGGCGGAACCCATGTTCAAGGTTTCGAAAAGGCTTTGATAAAAACCTTTAATGAGTTTTTACGTTCCAAAGGGGTACTAAAGAAGAATGAACAAGATGTAATTAAAGATGACATCGCTGAAGGCTTAACTGCGGTTGTAACAGTTCGTATGTCCGAGCCACAGTTTGAGGGTCAGACCAAAGAGGTATTGGGTACCCCAGCCGTTACTCGTATTGTGCAGCAGGTTGTTTCAGATGAATTGAAAAAGTTCTTCACAACCACAAAGCGCATTGATAAGGCAAATGGCTTGTTGATTTTAGAGAAGGTCGCAAACGCCTCACGAACCAGAATCTCAGCTCGCGCTCATAAAGAGTTGCAGCGCAGAAAAAATGCTCTGGAGAGCTCCTCGCTGCCAGCAAAATTATCTGATTGCCGTTCTGAAGATGTATCTAGAACCGAGTTATTTATTGTTGAGGGTGAATCAGCTTTGGGAACTACTAAAGCGGCCCGTAACTCAGAGTTCCAAGCCATTTTGCCGTTAAAGGGCAAAATCCTTAATGTCCAGAAAGCATCCTTGTCACAGATGCTTGATAACGCAGAATGTGCGGCAATCATTCAAGTGATCGGCGCTGGCTCTGGAAAATCTTTCTCCTTAGAGGATGCCAGATACGGTCGAGTCATCTTGATGTCAGATGCCGATGTTGATGGTGCGCACATTAGATGCTTGATGCTTACCTTGTTGTATAGATATATGAAACCTTTAATTGATGATGGTCGAGTCTTTGCTGCTATTCCACCACTACATCGGATTGAAGTGATGGGTGGCGGAGGTAAAAAAGGCGAGGTGCATTACACCTATTCAGATGATGAAATGAAAAAGCTCCTCAATGATTTGAAGAAAAGTGGCAAGCGTTGGAAAGAGCCAATCCAGCGTTACAAAGGCCTAGGTGAAATGGATGCCGACCAGCTGCGGGAGACAACCATGGATCCAGATCACCGCACTTTGCGTCGCATCACAATCAAGGATGCGGCTGAAGCGGAAAAGATGTTTGAACTACTGATGGGCAACGAGGTGGCTCCACGCAAGGAGTTCATAGCTACCGCGGATATTGATCGAGAAAGAATTGACGCTTAAGCGTCTGACTTTAGGCAATAAGTGTTCGGCGCGGAGTAGCGAACTTCTTCTCAACCTCACTTAACTCATCGGCTACCTGCTTGCGCAACGCTTCATCACTCTTTAGAAGCGCGGTGAGCTTAGAGATGGTGGTCTTTAACTCTTTCTGCTCGGTTTCAAGTTCAATCTTGGACATCTTGGTTAAGCGACGAAGCGGCATATCAAGAATGTAGGTAGCTTGTTCATCGGTGAGCTTAAAGCTCTTGATTAGAGCAGCTTTTGCTTCGTTTGCATCATCGCTACCGCGGACGATTTTTACAACTTTATCAATATCAATAATTGCTTTTAGCAATCCATCGACCAGATTAAGTCTGGCGGTGGCTTTTTCTTTGCGGAAGTTAGAGCGACGGGTTACTACCTCGATGCGATGGTCAATAAAGACCTGAAGCAGCTCTTTTAGTCCAAGGGTTTTTGGCTTTCCTTCCACCAATGCCACAGCATTTATTGAGAAGGCATCCTCTAACGGGGTTAGCTTGTAAAGATTCTCTAATACCTGATCAGGCTCAAATCCATTTTTAATTTCTACAACTACCTTGGTTCCTGATTGACCATCAGTTAGATCAATGATGTCGGAAATTCCCTGAATCTTCTTCGCTTTAACCAGGTCGCTAATTCGTTCTACAACCTTTTCTGGCCCAATATTGAATGGAAGCTCGGTGATTGTTATGCCTTGTTTGCGTGAGGTTACTTTTCCGATTTCAACCTTGGCGCGCACTTTGAAGGCGCCTTTACCGGTTTGGTAAGCCTCTAAGATCCCTTCCTTACCGATAATGGTGCCACCGGTAGGAAAATCTGGGGCTGGAACAAACTTCATCAACTGTTTCATAGTGGCATTTGGATTCTCTATTAGGTGTTTTGTGGCCGCAATGACCTCACCTAGATTATGTGGTGCCATATTTGTTGCCATACCTACTGCAATACCAGTTGCACCGTTAACCAAAAGATTTGGAAAAGCCGCAGGAAGTACGAGCGGCTCCATAATCTGTCCGTCGTAGTTTGCGCCAAAATCAACGGTGTCTTCATCAGCCTCTTCTACCATCAACAACGCAGAATTAGCTAAGCGGGCTTCGGTGTAGCGCATTGCAGCTGGACCGGCATCGAGGGAGCCAAAGTTTCCGTGGCCATCTATTAAGGGCAGGCGCATCGAAAACCCCTGTGCCATACGAACCAAGGCATCATAAATCGCGCCATCACCGTGCGGATGCAACTTACCCATTACCTCTCCAACTACACGGGCGCTCTTTACATGTCCTTTGTCAGGACGTAGACCCATCTCAGACATTTGATGAAGAATTCTGCGATGTACTGGCTTCAATCCATCTCGCGCATCAGGCAGCGCACGTGAATAGATAACTGAGTAGGCATATTCCAAAAAGGAGTCAGACATCTCTGATGAAACATCGACATCAACGATTTTGCCAGGGAACTCTCCAGGCTTTGGTCCTGCTGCCTTCTTAGAGCTCTTACCTGAATCTGCTTTTGCCATGGGCGGGATTCTGCCAAGCAAATAGTGATTTATTGGGGATTGACGCTCGGTCTGGCCCCGATAATTGCAACACATAGGGCCGCTAACTTGTTTCCAGCTGACATAGCTAGATTTAATTGTTGATTCTCGATCCAATTTGGAATAAAGCCAGCAGCAAAGGCATCGCCGGCGCCAGTGGTATCAACCGGATTAATTACTTCAGTATTTGCTATCACAGCGGAACTATTTCGAGACATACCGATTGCTCCCTTTGCGCCGCGCTTGATGACAACGGTTTCAGCATGTTTAGTTAATTCAACGAGCGCTGCTTCACAACTATCCTGATTTGAAAGATATAACGCCTCTTCCTCATTCATCAACAAGGTATCCATTCTGGACAGAAATGAAACCGCTGCATCTTTTCCAAAATGAGAAATCGTTCCAACTGAAGCGGGATCAAAAAATAACGGGATACCTGCTGAGTTTATTTGTTCAATCATTTCAAGGACACCTGAGCTGGAGGCCTCATTGAAAAGTGAGTAGCCAGAGATAAAGGCGGCGTCAAAGCCTTCCAAGCTGGGTAAATCAGATTTACTCAACCCGGAGTTTGCTCCTGAATCGGGAAACATGGTGCGTTGTCCGCTCTCATCAACAATTACAACAACTACGCCGGTTTTTAAACCTTTTTGTCGGAGCGGACCATGCTCGATATTCCAGGAGTCCAGCTCCCGAATGACCGCATCAGCTGCACCATCGTCTCCAGTTCGAGCTACAAAGTAAACATTATTGCCCGAATAAGAGAGCCAGGTCGCGGTGTTTGCAGCTGCACCACCGCCATGAGTTGATATTTTCGCAGGAGTATCACTGGCATAGTTGATTGGAGAATCAATTAGAACCATGACATCCAACATTAAATCGCCAACACAAAGAATTCGGGGCATTTTAACTCTTTAGGTTTGAAGCGGCAGCTGCAATTTGTGCGGCCAATGCTGAGTTTTCTTTGATGATTTCAATGTTGACTCTTAGTGATTCACCATTTGTATTGGAATGAAAGTATTCAAGAAGAAATGGAGTTACTGCTTTTCCTTTAATTCCCGCTTTTTGCGATGCTGCCAAACCTTCCTGCAGAGTTTTTTCATGTAAAGCCTTATCCATCTGATTCTTAACCGGATTTGCGACCACCATGCCAGAGTTATTTGTTGACACGGTTTTTCTCGCCTGCCAAATCTCTGCGATCTCGGCAGCGGATTCAGCACGATACTCCAGATCAAAACCGGAATCAGAGAGATAAAAACCTGGGAAGCGATTTGTTCGATATCCAATTATGGGTACGGAGAAACTCTCTAATCTTTCAAGCGTTGCAGCTACATCCAAAATCGATTTAGCCCCTGCGCTTACAACCAAAACCGGTATGGATGCTAAAGAGTGAAGATCTGCTGATTCATCCCAAGTTTCTTGGGCACCGCGGTGCACACCACCTAGTCCGCCAGTTGCAAAAAAGGAGATACCGGCAAGATGGGCAATGTGGGATGTAGCAGCTACCGTTGTTGCAGCACTCAATTTCTTGGCGGTTACGGTAGCTAGATCTCTAATTGAGGCTTTTAAAATTGATTCATCATTTGCGACTCGATCGAGGTAACGGCTTTCTAGTCCAACATGGATATCTCCATCAATAATGGCGATAGTGGCCGGGGTAGCGCCGTTATCGCGAACAATCTGCTCAACCTCCCTAGCTACCTCCATATTTGTTGGCCGGGGAAGTCCATGACTGATGATGGTGGACTCTAAAGCCACTAGAGGTTGATTTTTTGCGAGCGCGCTCTTTACTTCCTCGGAATAGCGAATCATGAACTCAAGATTACTGGAAAGATATGGGTGTGACGGCACTGCTCTCTGATCTATCTCAATCAATCTTCTCCACTCTCGGAGTGCTGGGAACCAGCAACCCCCTTGGAATCTCTAAAAATCCTGGACAGCGAGAGTGTTTGTTGCTGGTAGATGGCATGGGACGAAATGCTCTCGAGTTGTGCAAGAAAGAGTTGTCAGTCTTTAGCCAGTTAACTTCTTTGGATCTTTTGACCGCCACCTTTCCCTCAACAACTTCAACCAGCCTGACTTCATTAGGAACAGGTGCGGATGTTGGTGTGCATGGAATGGTGGGCTACACAATGCGGGTTCCACATAGCGGAACTCCAGAGCGCTTGCTCAATGCCTTGAAGTGGGATGAACGTGTTGATCCCTACATATGGCAATCAGAAAAGACGCTATTTGAAAGAGCGAAATCGCAAGGTTTGAGAGTTTCACACGTTGCCGCTAAACGATATGAAGAAACCGGGTTCACCCGAGCCGCTCTGCGTGGTGCCGATTATTTGGGTGCTAATCAAGTCGATGATCTAGTATCAAATACTGCAGTCGCTTTGAAAAGCCCTAATTCATTTGCCTATGTCTATATAAACGATGTTGATGATGCTTCGCATAGAGAGGGTTTTGGATCAGAGAAGTTTTATATCGCTATGCGGAAAGCCGCTGAGTTAATTAACAAACTCATTGAGAATCTTCCTAAAGGAACCAGGTTATGGATTACCGCCGATCACGGGATGATAAACCGTTCCGACTTTTGTGTACTCGGGAAAGGAAATGACTTACTGAAAAACGTTGATTTACTCGGAGGGGAACCACGGGTTCGTTACTTATATATTCGAGAAGGTGCTGTGGCGGAAACTAGATCACAATGGCAGGAGTACTTTGGAGATCAAGTAACACTATTTACCCGAGAAGAAGCGTTTAGAAATGGTTTGTTTGGAGCAACTGTTACTGAGACAAATCAACAGCGAGTAGGGGATTTGATCGCAATTGCAAATGGAGAGTTAATTTTGGTGGAGAAAGAACGGGAAGAGTTGCAGTTGGCTATGGTGGGACACCATGGCGGTATTACAAAAGCTGAGTTAGAGATCCCTCTCTTACTTCATCAGCTTTAGTTATCCTCTTCCTCGCCATCTTTTTTCTTGCTCTTGCCAAACATAATGTCATCCCATGAAGGGATAGAAATACGACGAGTTACTCCATCTTTCTTCGCATCTGGGGTGATCTCTTTAGCTGGCGATTCTTCGATTCCACCCCGTTCATCTACAAGTGGATCTGTACGAACCGCAACTAGCCTGGGTGGCTGAGGTTGTTCTCCTTCGACTGGAAACAAGACACCATGATCACTCATGCGATCATTTCGCTGAGTTTGTTTGGTGGGAATCTCCTCACCATTTATCCAACGAGCGCCATCATCCTTTGATGAGAGAGTTCTCTTGTTTGCATCAAATGTCCAAGTTGCTTCTGAATGACCTTCACTAGATGGATAGCTCAATACCAAATTCCAAGTCCCATCATCAAGACGCCATGTGTTCCAAGAAATTTGATTCATATTTACGCCACGCGGGGCCAATCTATGAATCACCAAATCTGACAAAGGCATCGAACTTCCTTTTGGTGAAGCTTTTTCTGCCTGCTCAATAATCCAAGCCCGTTCCTGCATGATGGGGCTGGCATAGCGTTCAATTTTCTCTAACGATAAACCTGATATTCGCGAAACTTCGGCATAACTTTCACCGGCTCGCAATCGGGATTGAATCTCTTTGATTGAGAACTGTTGAGTTGGTTCGGCAACTGGCGCCAATCTTCTTTCATTGACTACCGCTTTTAGAGAATCATTAACCCTGACGGTAAATTTATTTCCCTCTGAGTCAACCATCTCTAGATGGTCACCATCTTCAGATTTGCCAACAACTCTTAACTCAGTCACGGGTAAAGATTGCCACAGTAGGTGCAAAATTCATTGGAGCTTAAGCAGGGATTTGAGCCATTTTCTGCCGCCAAGTTGAGTAATAGGGAAGAAGTGTAAGCATCGCAATCGCCACACATCCCACGGGGATAATAAATGCGACAGATGGACCAAATGTGTCAATGATGTATCCGGTTAGTGCGGTAGGTATCGCTCCACCCAGATTTAGCGCGGCGATCGCCCAAGCCAAGACCTCTGTTGTCCTTTTTTCACTAACAGAGCGTTCAGCAACAGCAAGCCCTGCAGTTAATAGAGGTGCGATTGCCAGCCCATTGATAAACAAAACTAGGGCCATGATGGATAGATTTCCTGGGAAAATCTGCGCTGATAGAAAAATCGGAACAGTTAAAAAAGTTAAAGCGACAAGAGAACGGATAAATCTCCTTGCTTCATTTTGCTTCCAATGAATAGTGCCACTTATGAAGGCTGAGATGCCTGAGCTAAGTGACCAGATTGCTATAAAAAACCCACTGTACTCACGCACCCCATACTCATCTGAATACCCAACAATTACTAAGCCAGTTGAACTAAAAAACGCACCAACCATCATCATCGGAATAAAGAGCGCTCTGATGAATCGATCTTTAATCAATAGAGAGTGATCATCTCCTGGCTCTTTGGGATGAGCGGGTGGTTCGGTTCTCCTCTGTAGCAGGAACATCACCGCTCCAACAGCTAAAAATGCCATTGCGGCAAATATGGCCGCAGCTGGGTAAAACATAGATGCAAATATCGTGGCAATTACTGGACCACTAGTAAAAATAACTTCATCTACCATCGCTTCAAAGGAGTAAGCGGTATCAATTAGTTTTCGATCCTCGCCGATAGCGTGAATCCATCTGCGGCGCACCATTTGTCCCGAACCAATCACAAAGCCTTCAAAAATCATGGCAGCCAAGAACCAGCTCCAGGTTGGCGCATCAGATTTAACTAAGTAGACAAAGAGCCCTAGAAATATAATGTGGACAGGAGCGGTAATAGCAAGAACACGATTTTGTCCAAATTGATCAGCCGCTCGCGACCAAAGTGGAGTTGCAATAGCGAGAATTACCGAGGCAAACATAGATAGCGCGCCAGCAAGGGCATATGAATCAGTTTCTGAAACTACAAATAAGACAATTGCGATGTAAAGCATCGAGATAGGCATGCGCAAAATGAAGCCGGCAAATGAGAATCTCCATCCTCCGGGAATAGCGAATAGGCGCTTATAGGAGGAGAGCATGCGGCAAGTCTACTTGAGCATCTAGATTTCACATTTTCTGTGTGCTTATGTGATTAGATGAGAGCATGACTCAAAGCTCTGAGCTTTTAATACTGGCAGAACAGATAGCTATACAAGCGGGCGAACTTCTGCAGAAACGTCCCTCAAAGTTTGAATTGGATCAAAAGAGCGGAGTCTTTGACTTTGCTACTCAAATGGATCATGAGAGTGAAAAGTTGATTGTCTCGCAAATTCTTAAGGCCCGCCCTGATGATGGGTTGTTGGGGGAAGAAGGAGCAAATAAAGAAAGCAAATCTGGTATCACCTGGGTTATTGATCCGATTGATGGAACCGTTAACTATCTCTACGACCTACCTGGTTGGTGCATCAGTATTGCCGCCAAAGATGAACAAGGTTTCTTAGTTGGTGTTGTTTACGCTCCATCTACCAATTCATTATGGAAAGCCAGCCGAGGTTCGGGAGCTTTTTTAAATAACCAACCCTTAAAATGTAATGACCCGGTGGCGTTAAATCGGGCTTTAGTTGGTTCGGGCTTTGCATATGATTTGGAGAGAAGAAAAACTCAAGCGAGTTTTGTCGAGAAACTTCTTCCAGAGATTCGAGATTTGCGACGCCTTGGTGCATGCGCCGTAGATATTTGTCATGTCGCCAGTGGCTCACTAGATGCCTACTTTGAGGCTGGTGTTAATGAATGGGATTACGCTGCAGCAGGTTTGATTGCTACTGAAGCTGGCGCCAAACTGACTATAAAATCCGGAATTTGGAATGGGGAGAAGCACATGGTGATTGTGGCTGGGCCGGCCTTGCATGATGCTTTACTGGCCCAAATCGAGTCTAATTAGCTCGGGCCGCCCCATGCCCCGGTAGGCCAGCCTAGATTGAGCGTGATTTAGCGGTTCGGGAGCTGGTGTGGCAAGATACCGCCGTTAATAAGCCTCAAGATTTTCAATACCAAGCTGTTAGGACAAATCATGAACGTTCTTGATGCGGTTGATGCCGCTACCCTACGTAAGGACATCCCGAACTTCCGTCCTGGCGATGAACTTAAGGTTCACGTCCGAGTTATCGAAGGTAACAAGAGCCGTATCCAGGTTTTCCAAGGTCTAGTAATCGCTCGTCAGGGATCTGGCGCACGCGAGACCTTCACAATTCGCAAGCTTTCCTATGGTGTTGGCGTGGAGAGAATTTTCCCAGTTCATGCACCGGTTATCGAAAAAATTGAGTTGGTACGTAAAGGCGAAGTTCGTCGTGCCAAGCTCTATTACCTCCGCGAACTTCGTGGCAAGGCTGCCAAGATTCGCGAGCGTCGTGGTGCAGAGGATCTAGAAGCTATCTACTCAGCTCCGGTTGTTGCAGAATCTGCTCCGGCGGTCGCAGCAGTTGTTGAACCAGAAGCGGTAGCAGCTCCAGCTGAAGAAACCCCAGCTGTTGAAACTCCAACTTCAGAAACCACAACTGACGAAGCCAAGTCTTAATTTCGACCTAGTTCGGTCGTAGATTGATGTTTGCGAAAGCCAAGAAGTCAACGCTTCGCGAGCTTCCAATCCTGCTGGTCTCTGCTTTAGTTTTATCAATCATCGTCAAGACTTTCTTGGTTCAGTTTTTCTACATTCCATCTGGCTCTATGGAAAACACCCTTTTGGTAAATGATCGAGTTGGAGTAAACAAGTTAGGTGCACTTTTCTCAGAGATCAAAAGGGGAGAGGTTGTAGTTTTTAGAGATCCAGCTAACTGGTTATCTGCTCCATATGATGAAAAAACCGGATTAGCAAAAGTTGTTAGAGATTCATTGGTTTTTGTAGGCGTTATGCCCGACCCAGCTAAACAATATTTAATTAAGAGAGTCATTGGAGTCGGCGGCGATAGAGTTGTTTGTTGCAACACCGAAGGAAAGATTGAGGTCAACGGGGTTGCGTTAAATGAGCCTTATATATATCCAGGCGATAAATCCTCTGACTCAGAGTTTGATGTCACCGTTCCCAAAGATTTCATTTGGGTTATGGGGGACCATCGCGGAGCAAGCGCAGACTCTCGCTTTCATACCGATGACCCAAATAAAGGCATGGTCCCGCTAGATAAAGTCACTGGTAGAGCGCTTTTTATTATCTGGCCCTGGAAAAATATCGGTGTTTTAGAGGTTGGCAAAGATCTTTCAAAGATTCCTGTAAATTCAAAGCCTTAAGTAATCTACCCCGTGTGATTGAGCAAAAGTTAATCGCTGCCGGAATTTCTAGAATCGCCGGCGTTGATGAGGCAGGACGTGGCGCTTGCGCCGGACCATTAGTTGTTGCAGCGGTTATTTTGCGTGATTTGAACTCTCCGGCACTGGAACAGGTTAGGGACTCTAAAGAGTTAACCCCAAAAAAACGTGACACTCTTTTTGATGGGATTATTGAGGAATCACTCTCATACTCAGTTATCGAAATCCCTCCCGCTGAGATAGATCTAATTGGATTGCATCGAGCCAATTTAGAGGGAATGCGTCGCGCAATTGGGGCACTCTCTACTAATCCTAATTACATTTTGACTGATGGTTACGAGATAGAGGGGTTGCCAGCCCCTTCACTTGCGGTTTGGAAGGGCGATCAAGTCGCACTCTCTATTTCAGCCGCCTCAATCTTGGCAAAGGTTTATCGTGATCGGGTTATGCAGGATTTAGACTCCAAATATCCCGAATATGGATTTGCCGCACATAAGGGGTACGTAACCCGAATCCATCAAGCGAGTTTGAAGAAATATGGTGTCAGCCCGGTCCACCGTCGCTCCTATGCCAATATTGCAGCACTTATCAACAATTAGATTTTCACACAGTTTACTTTCAGCACACCTGTAGTTGGGCAATTTAAAACTAACTTCGCGCCATGGCGCTCAATAAAAAAGCGGAGTTACTTGGTCATGCGGGGGAGAAAGCAACTGCCGAGCTCCTAGTTTCTAGGGGATATCGGATTCTCGATAGAAATTGGAGAATTAAGGAAGGAGAGCTGGATTTAGTAGCTCTATCCCCAACAAAGGAAATTACCTTTGTCGAAGTAAAAACTCGAACCAGTAATGATTATGGAGAACCATTAGAGGCAATCTCCGCCGTCAAGCTACACAGATTGCAGAGATTGGCCTTAGCTTGGCTAGCAACGCACCAGAGATTGGGCAGCGCCTATCGCATAGATGTTTCTGGGGTTTTGTTGGGCCGCTCCGGAGAGCTCAGCATTGATTACCGTGAGGATATTTCATGAGCTTTGCTATGACTCAGGGTGTCGCTCTGTTGGGAATTGACGGTGAGTTAGTCAGTATTGAAGCCGATGTCTCTAAAGGCTTACCGAGCTATCAATTATTGGGCCTACCAGATGCCGCCTTAAATGAATCTAAAGATCGAATTCGTTCTGCAATTCAAAACTCCAAATTAATTTGGCCGCAACACAAAATTACCGTCTCACTCTCTCCAGCATGGTTACCCAAAAGCGGTTCAGGTTTTGATTTACCAATAAGTATCGCGATTCTCGCTGCAAGTGGCCAGATCCCCATAACCGCGTTAAGTCAATTTATTTTGATCGGAGAGCTTTCGTTAGAGGGTTCTCTAAGACCGATTCGGGGAATTTTGCCGATGTTGCTAGCCGCAGCCAAGCATGGAACAAAGCGGGCCATAATTCCATTAGAAAATGCTGCTGAAGCCTCAATGATTGAAGATCTTGAGATTTTGCCAGCCAGCAGACTTTCTGAAGTTATTGGATTTTTAAATGGGACAATTCAGCTAACGCCGACACCGCAGCGCGATATAACTGAGACCAATTACAACTTTGATTTATCCCAAGTTGCTGGGCAACAAACTGCAAAGTTTGGCTTAGAGGTTGCAGCTACCGGCGGGCATCACCTTTTAATGATTGGACCGCCTGGTACTGGAAAAACAATGTTGGCTGAGCGGCTGCCTACTATTTTGCCGAGACTTTCCAGTTTTCAAGCCAAGCAGGTTGCTGCTATCCACTCTGTCGCTGGCACGTTTGATGTCGGTTATATGTTAGAAAAACGTCCGCCATTTATCGCTCCACATCACACCACAACTACAGTGGCCATGGTTGGTGGCGGCGGAAAAGTGATTAGACCCGGCGCTTGCTCTCTTGCTCATAATGGAGTGTTGTTCATAGATGAAGCACCAGAGTGTGGCAATGGCATTCTTGACTCACTACGCCAACCACTTGAAGCTGGCGTAGTCGAAATAACTCGAGTGATTGGCAGCTTCAAATTTCCCGCACAGTTCATGTTGGTCTTAGCGGCCAATCCATGCCCGTGTGGCAGATTCTCTGGAAAGGGTAGAGGCTGTCAATGTACCTCGCTTCAGGTTAGAAGGTACTTAAACAAACTTTCCGGACCTTTACTTGATCGCATTGATTTACGTCTCAAAGTAGACACTCCAACCCGGGTAGAACTGGCCGACAATACGCCACGAGAAGGTAGCGCTCAGATTAGAGCTCGGGTCGAAAAAGCCCGTCAAATAGCAAAAGATAGATTTGCTGCATACAACTTTTCCTTAAACTCTCAGATTCCTTCCGAGTTACTTCGGAATCGGTTTAAAGCGCAACAAAAAGCTATGAGCGCTCTGCACAATCTCATCGATCGTGAGGAGATTACCGCTAGAGGATTCCATAAGTTACTTCGCTTATGTTGGAGTATTGCTGATCTTCGAGCGGTTGAAATTCCTGGAATGGAAGAGCTAGATACCGCAATGAGCCTGCGATCAGCGACGGAACTAGCTGCATAATGGATAGAAGCAAATTAATTTTGTTTAATGCAATAGAAGGTGGCTCCAAGTTCTGGTGCGACGAGATTAATAAGTTTGGCGCTACTGAGTTAATAGAAAGAATTCTTGCCGATACTTATCTAGATCAACGCAAATCCGCCGAACGTATTAAGTATAAGATTTTGAATAGTAATTTTGATGAGCTTTTTGAGCAAATATCCCACTCAGGATCACGTTTCATAACGGAGGAGTCAGGGGAATGGCCTCGTTCTCTAAATGATTTAGCAGCCCCTCCAATTGGATTAATTGTTAAGGGCAATGAAATAGAGGGAAATGCTGTTGCAATTGTGGGTACCAGAAACCCAACTATCTATGGAGCGAAAATCGCCAGTGATTTTGCCGCTGGTTTTGCAGATCGGGATTGGCGAGTAGTCAGTGGGGGCGCTTACGGAATTGATACCCATGCTCATCGTGGAGCGATTGCAGCAGAAGGCAGAACGTTTGCGGTGCTGGCTTCAGGAGTATCAATTAACTATCCAGCGGGAAATGAGCGACTATTTACGGAAATCTGCGAGACCGGTGCGTTGATTTCAGAGGTTATGCCCAATGAAAAAGCTAGACAGGATCGTTTTTTGACCCGTAATCGAATTATCGCTGCGATGACACAGGGCACCATAGTTGTTGAAGCTGCCTTTAGAAGTGGATCTCTGCGCACGGCCCGGGATGCAGCAGAGTTAATGCGTACCGTCATGGCGGTTCCTGGACCGATCTCCTCGCCAACTAGCGATGGTTGTCACAGGTTGATAGGTGAAAGATGTGCTGAGATTGTTACCTCCGTCAGCGATGCGATCGAACTTCTGACGCCATTAGCACCAAAAATTACTAGTACCCTTAGCACCAATGTCACATAAAGCAGCCTTTGTCGCGATTGTAGGTCGACCCAATACTGGTAAATCAACTTTAGTTAACGCCTTAGTCGGTGAAAAGATTGTTATAACCTCACATCATCCGAATACCACCCGCAACGCAATTCGTGGCATCGTTACCAGAGATGATTTTCAATTAGTAGTGGTAGATACCCCGGGTGTTCATAAACCAAAGACACTTTTGGGCGGCGCGCTTAACTCCATGGTTAGCGAGAGCATGGATTCAGTAGATGCCATCGTTTTGTGCATTCCAGCTATTGAAGCAATTGGTACGGGGGATCTATTTATCGCACAAGAGATAGCTAGTCACAAAATCGCTAAGAAAATCTGCGCGATAACCATGATTGATATGGCAAAGAAATCTCAACTTCCTGAGCAGCTCATAGCTGCAAGTAAATTGGCAGAGCAGGCTGGTTTTTCTTGGGATGACATTGTTCCGCTCTCAGCCAAAACTGATGATCAGGTGCAGCTGCTACTTGATCTATTAGCAAAATATGCGCCAGAGTCACCAGCTTTCTACCCAACTGATATGACCTCTGATCAAGAGCTAGAGAATCAATTAGCTGACCTAATTCGTGAAGCGGCCATCGCCGATGTTTTTGAAGAGGTACCACATTCGATTGCAGTAATAATCGACGAGATTGCAGAGCGCGAGAAACGCACCCCGGATGAGAGGCCATTTTTCGATATTCATGCCTCGATTGTTGTCGAGCGGGATAGTCAGAAAGCCATCATTATTGGCGCTAAAGGCGAGCGTCTGAAGCAGGTAGGAACTAACGCACGCCAAGAAATTGAGAAGAAGTTAAAAGGACGGATTTTCTTGGGTCTACATGTAAAGGTAATGCCAAATTGGCAGAGTGATGCAAAGGCTTTATCGAAGCTTGGTTTTAACCAGCAATAATTGGAGCTTTAGGTTTTCGGCTCGCGTAATAAGAGCCAATCAACACCAAAGGCAAGCCAATAAGTATGGCCACTGTTAGTTCCTCGTCAAGCAAGATAATCCCGAGAACCACAGCGATAGCGGTATTGGGGTAAACCACCAAAGAGGCGCGCGCTGGTCCAATATCTTCCAATACTTTAAAGAAGATCCAAAAAGCAGCTGCGGTACACAAAACACCTAGACCCAAAGTCGAAAGTATTGCCTCCTCAGAAGGCACCTGTTCTGGCAAGTGGGTTAGTGCAAACGGGGCGAAGATTACAGTTGAAATCGCCATCGCCAATCCATTAATCGCGATGCCAGAGACATTGGGAGCCTTTGTAGTAATCATATTTACCGCCCAGGCATATGAGAACGCCGCAATCAAAACATTAAATAGCGCTACAAGATTATTCACATCATTGAGCGATTCAATTCCCACAATAAGTGCAATGCCAATCAGTCCAATAGCTATGCCAAATACTCTGGTGCGATCAGCGGCAGAGGTATCACCCGCACGATGCGCAAAAAATGTTGCCCAAATTGGAACTGTTGCAACCAGCAATGCAACCACGCCAGAAGAAAGATCTCGTTGCGAGCTGGTAATCAAGCTCCAGGGAATCACCATCTCAAGAACGGCATATAAGGCTATGTATTTCCAATACTTTAAGGCTGGTACTAATTCTTTCTTGTAAAACGCGAGTGGGATTAGAACTAGCGCACCTATCAGGACGCGGGCAAAAACGATGACGGGTGTAGCAAACTCTTCGACAGCAACTTTCATAAATAAGTAGGGAATTCCCCATAGCAAACCAACGAGGGCAAAAAGCCCCCAACCTCTTCTTGTCATTACTTCAATACGCTCCGATATAGATTTAATGTTTGATCAGCAACCTTATCCCAGCCAAATTCACTAATTGCTCGCGAGCGGCCTGACTTGCCCATGCGGTGTGCTAAATCACCATCTTCTAAAACTTGGTTCAATGCCTTCACCAGATTTGCTTCAAAGGTTTGTGAATCTTCGGTGTAATCAACCAACAGACCGGTTTCTCCATGATTTACCACCTCTGGGATACCACCGACTCGTGAGGCAATCACCGCAGTTTCGCATGCCATCGCTTCTAAATTAACAATTCCAAGTGGTTCGTAAATTGAAGGACAAACAAAGGTTCGTGCTGCGGTCAGAAGCGCGGTTAATTCATGCCTACTCAACATCTCCTTAATCCAAATCACATTTCCTTTTGATTCAGATAGCTCGGCGATAAGCATCTCTACCTCTTTGCCAATCGCCGGTTCATCAGGAGAGCTGGCGGCTAGCACCAATGTGTACTCAGAAGAAATATCTCTCCAAGCCCGCAATAAATGCGCCAAGCCCTTCTGTCGAGTGATTCGACCAACGAACATAGCAAATGGGCCCTTGATCTTGTACTTATCTAAAATCGAATTATCAAGATTCGGTCGGAATAGTTCGGTGTCGATTCCATTTCGAATGGTAACCACCTTATTTTCTGGAATCTGAGGATAAGAGTTCAACACATCCATCCTCATTCCATCACTAACAGCGACAATTGCGGCAGCGTTTTCATAAGCGATTTTTTCAATCCAGGAAGAAATTTGATAACCGCCTCCTAGTTGCTCCGCTTTCCAAGGCCTGAGTGGTTCAAGCGAGTGTGCGGTTACTACATGAGGGATTCCAAAAATTCTTGCGGCGAGATGTCCTGCAAAGTTGGCGTACCAGGTGTGGCTATGGGCTACATCAATTTCGCCCAAGGATCTTGAAATATCTTCACCTAAAAGCAGCGCTTGAAAGGCGGGGTTGATTTGGCTCAACTCTTCGGAGAGTTGATGGCCAATTGCACCCGAGCGAGTCGGGCCATAGCAATGCACCTCTGCGGAAATCTCGGGCAGTTGCTCTAACGCAGAGACCAGATTTGTGACGTGAACTCCGGCACCACCATAAATATGTGGGGGCCATTCCTTTGTAATCATGGCGACTTTGACCTGTTTATTGCCCACCCACCAAGAGTATCGTTAGGACATGGCTCGCCTTGATCTTCCGCTGGGAATTGTTCTAGCTGGTGGTGAAGGAAAGCGTTTGATGCCATTAACAGCGGATCGAGCAAAGCCAGCTGTGCCATTTGGCGGTTCCTATCGATTGGTTGATTTTGTTTTATCAAATCTTGTGAATGCAGGTTTCTTAAAGATAGCGGTTTTAACTCAGTACAAATCACATTCATTGGATCGTCACATAACAACAACTTGGCGTATGTCCAATTTATTGGGAAATTACATAACACCAGTACCTGCACAACAGCGACTCGGTCCGCGTTGGTACACGGGAAGCGCCGATGCGATTTTGCAAAACTTCAATTTGATTCATGATGAAAATCCCAAACATGTAATTGTTTTTGGCGCGGATCACGTTTATCGTATGGATCCAGATCAAATGTACAAGCAGCATCTACAAACCGATGCTGGTGTAACTGTGGCGGCAATTAGGGTTAAGCGCAGTGAGGCATCAGATTTTGGTGTAATCGAACTAGCCGATGACGGGATCACTATTAAGGCTTTTCATGAAAAACCTAAAGATCCTCCAGCAATGCCTGGTCATCCAGATTTAGCTTTGGTATCTATGGGGAATTACATCTTCCGAAGAGATGCTATGGAAGAAGCGTTGATAATTGATTCCGAAGATATTGAAAGTCGTCACGATATTGGTGGCAACATAATTCCTGCGATGACTAAAGCAGGCTTAGCGAAGGTTTATGATTTTGCAAACAATGTGGTGCCAGGCGAAACAGAACGCGACAAAGGTTATTGGCGGGATGTAGGTTCCATTGATTCGTATTTTGATGCCCACATGGATTTAGTTTCGCCACTTCCTATCTTCAATCTCTACAACCGGCAGTGGCCCATACTCACCAATCCACCATCCAATCCACCCGCTAAATTCTCTGAGCGTGGCATTGCTTTTGATTCGGTTGTAGGCGCAGGTTCCATTATCTCTGGCGGTGAATTACGTCGAACCGTGGCTTCCTTTGATGTGATGGTAAATCGGGATGCTGCAATTGAGAGTGCGGTTTTGATGCCAGCTGTAAAAGTGGGCGAAGGTGCCAAGATCAAGAACGCAATATTGGATAAGAATGTAGTTGTTGAACCAGGGGCAACAATTGGTTATGACCTAGAGCGTGACCGCCAACGTTTCACTGTTTCACCTGGTGGGATAGTTGTCGTGGGTAAAGGCGTTACCGTAAGTCGTTAAGAAGAGACATTTCCTCATAGGCTAGAATGCGTCCAGGTCAAAGAAGACCACTTCACTAGATTCCAATTTAATCGGAGTTATTCTTATGCGTTTTGGTGTGCTTACAGGTGGCGGAGATTGCCCAGGTTTAAATGCGGTAATCCGCGCGGTAGTTCGCAAAGGTGAGAAGGAGTACGGCTACGAGTTCATAGGTTTCCGTGATGGCTGGAAGGGACCACTTGAAGGTCTAACTATGCCACTAAACATCGCCGCGACTCGAGGCATCTTGCCGAGAGGTGGAACCATTCTCGGTTCATCTCGTACCAATCCATTCAAGATCGAGAATGGTGTTGAGCGCATTAAAGAAAATCTTGCCAAAATGAATATCGATGCCTTGATTGCCATCGGCGGCGAAGATACTTTGGGCGTTGCTACCAAGCTAGATGCGCTAGGCGTCAAGGTAATTGGTGTTCCAAAGACAATTGATAATGATTTGAATAACACTGATTACACATTTGGATTTGATACCTCCGTAAATATTGCCGTTGAAGCAATTGATCGTCTCCATACAACCGCTGAGTCACACCACCGCGCTTTGATTGTTGAGGTGATGGGTCGCCATGCCGGATGGATTGCATTGCACTCCGGTCTAGCGGGTGGAGCTTCCTGTATTTTGATTCCCGAAGTCCCATTTGATATCGACAAGGTTTGCAAGTATGTCGAATCACGTTTTGAACAGTCTTATGCACCAATCATTGTGGTGGCCGAAGGTGCTCTGCCAAAGGATGGCGACCTAATTACCAAGGACTCCACCCTGGATGCATTTGGCCATGTTAAGTTGTCGGGAATCGGGGAGTGGTTAGCAAAAGAGATTGAAAAGCGCACAGGCACAGAGGCTCGCACCTCTATCTTGGGCCACATACAACGCGGAGGAACGCCGACCGCATTTGATCGAGTGCTCGCAACCCGTTTCGGACTTCATGCAATTACTGCTGCCCATGA
>JBEDAQ010000122.1:0-6685 GCA_041177685.1 Actinomycetota bacterium
ACCAAGCCAGCCTCAAAAACCTCATCAATGAAATAGTCATGACGCCCCTTCTTATTCTGGGCGATTAACTTCTTTCCTATTTCCTTGACCACAGGGCAAGGGTATCGATATTACCCCGCTATTTTTGGGAAACTAGCGCGGCCAATCCGCCCAACACCTGCAAAGCTTTTACACCGACCTGGGAATCCGTTACCTCTAGATCAGGGGTTATTCCAAACTCTTCAATTGCCCTGCCACTCGGAGTTCTGAAAAGCGCGACAGTTAATTCAATTCTCGAGCCATCACTTAAAGTGACAAATTCTTGAACCGAGCCCTTGCCATAAGAGCGCTCTCCTACAACAACTCCTCTATTGCGATCCTGAAATGCACCCGCCACGATTTCAGCAGAACTTGCCGTATTTCGGTTGACTATGACAACTACTGGAGACTTTATCGGATTTGAATTCTTCGCTGTGAATACTCTTTCCTTATCATTCACCTGATAAGAAACTATAACCCCTCGATTAATAAACAACTCAGAAACCCCTACAGCCTCTTCAATTAAGCCGCCAGGGTTATTCCTCAAATCAATAATTACTCCAGCCTTGTAATTCAAATTTAGAAGAGCACTTTTTACCTCTTCAGTAGTTCCCTGAGCAAAATTAGAGATTTCAAGAAGTACAACTCCACTTGCTACCTGGCTTGCCTCGACTGTGCGGGCAACAATTTTCTTGGCTGATAGAGATGCAAGAACTTTCTTATCGCCTCTGGTGACAAGAAGTTCAATTCTCTTGCCTGTACTACCGCGAATAATTGAAATTACTGAGGTAAGAGAGGCTCCTCTTACATCTGTTCCATTTATTTCCAGTATTTGATCTCCAGGAAGAATTCCAGATTTCGCGGCAGGGGAATCATCTTGAATAGAAGATATCTTTATCTGGCCACTTCGAGTTTTGGTTAACCACACCCCGATGCCAGTAAAGGTATTGGAATTCTGCTCTTGCAAAACTTCTAGCGCACTCTTCGGGAAGTAATTCGCCCACTCATCACCCGTTGCCTTAAGAACACCTGAAATCGCAGCTCTCTCCAACACCTGTCGGTCCAACTCTTGAGCTCCAGTTTCTAAAACTGTCTCAATCGCATTATCAACCAAAGTTCCATTACTTTTTTTACCTACTTGAACGCCAATTCCAAACAGTAGTGTTGAGCAGATTGCCAAAATAGAAATACGACGGAGTTGATCGGAAAGAAAGAAATTAGATTCTGGTTTAACCGGAGATGTACCACTTGCCATCTCCAGAGAAGTAGAATTTCCCCGGATTACTGAAGGTTTTTCTTTAAAGTTATCTGAGCTCGATAAAGAGCTAGAGATTTTTTGGGTTCCTTGTTTTGCCTTAGATTTTGTGGTGCCGTTTTTTCTTCCAACGGAGTTGGTGGACTGGGACTGAGACTTTGACTTTGACTTGGACTTGTACTTGGACTTGGAATTGGGCTTGGGCTTGGACTTGGGCTTCGAGGGTTCTGCAGAATTAGAACGCTGTTTACCTACACTGGTTCGGCCACCACTCTTTTTCGACATCAACAATCGCTCCGAAATATCTTCTTAGTAAACCAGCAACTCCTGAGACCAAAGGTAACTTAATTTGGTTCAGTATCTCAAGTCCCTCGGGGCGAAATAGAGCGGACCAACTCTTGCCTCTAACGTTAGAAGCGGTGAATATTGGCCTTTACGTTAGAAGAGCCGAATCAATCTTGCCTAGGGCGTTAGAAAAGCTAACTAAACTTTCAGGTATTTGCGCAAGGTAAGCACTGAGGCAAGTGATGAGACCACCACTCCCGTTGCCAACAAGTAAGCCGATGCCAACCAAACATCGCTCCAAGTAAAGAAGTTTGTGAAGGTTAACAAAGGAGCGATTCGATCATCAATAACGTACTTCAAACCCGACAAAAGACCCACAGAGAATCCCCAACCAAGAATTGCTGAGAAAACTCCCTCTAGGATAAAAGGGAGCTGGATGGAAAATGAACTTGCGCCAACTAGTTTCATAACATTGGTTTCACGGCGACGATTAAAAGCCGCGATTCTCAAGGTATTACTGATCAACAAAGCAGCAGTTAGAACGCTGGCAAAGCCAATTGCCAAGGCTCCATCACGCAATACATTAAGTAGTCGGAAGAACTTCTCCAAGATTGATCTTTGATCCTGCACAACATCAACTCCAGGTCTTCCTGAAAATGCACTTTGCACAACAGCAAACTGGGTTGGATCCTTCAATTTAACTCGGAAAGATTCCGGCAATTGATTTGCAGTGACATTTTGTGAAATAGCCGAATCTTTAAACCGCTCTTGGAAACGTTCAAAAGCTTCCGACTGCGACTCGTAGTAAACGGTATCAACGACCGGCAACTCTTCTAAGTCATTTTGAATCTCAAGACGTTGTTCAGGGGTGATAACTCCGCCAGAGCAAGATGGTGAATCTGACAAGGATCCGCAGAGGTAAACCGAGACCTCGATCTTGTCATACCAATAATCCTTCATAACCCGGACTTGGGCGTTGGAAAGCAATCCGATACCTAACAATGACAACGAAATCGCCACGGTGATTACCACCGCGAAGGTCATTGTGAGGTTTCGGCGGAGTCCAATCCCAACTTCACTCAAAATAAATCTTGCGCGCATGATTAACCCGTATATCCGTACACGCCACGCGCCTGATCGCGAATGACTTGGCCTTTATCTAACTCAATAACACGTTTACGCATCTGATCCACGATTCCCGCATCGTGGGTAGCCATAACTACCGTGGTTCCCTCACGATTAATACGATCTAGCAATTTCATAATTCCAACAGATGTTGCCGGGTCAAGGTTTCCGGTTGGCTCATCAGCAATCAGGATGGCTGGGTTGCTGACATAAGCACGGGCAATCGCAACTCGTTGCTGCTCGCCACCAGACAACTCTCCTGGTTTGCGATCTGCTTTATCTTCTAGACCAACTAGCTCTAATACCTCTGGGACCTCACGTGCAATTTCTTTTTTAGAAAAACCTAAAACATGTAAAGTAAATGCCACATTCTCTGCGACTGTCTTATTTGGTAGTAAACGAAAATCTTGAAATACCGTGCCAACCTGTCGGCGCAATTCAGGCACTTTCCAATTTGAGAGCGTTCCTAAATCTTTACCAGCAACATGAATAGTTCCAGAGGTTGGTTTCTCTTCTCGAAGAACTAGACGAAGGAAGGTAGATTTTCCAGAACCAGATAGACCCACAAGAAAAACAAACTCACCCTTTTCTATATCAATGCTCACATTGTCGAGAGCAGGGCGATCGGTCTTGGAGTAGACCTTTGTTACATTCTCAAAGCGAATCACGGGTGTGATTTTAGGTAGTTTGGGGGTTAAAGTTTTGGACAAAATCGCCTGTTTCGAGTGAGAAAAAACCTAAATTGAGCGTAATTCTCAGGAATCTACTTTTTCTCTCGCCTCCAGCGAATTCCTGCAGCTATAAAGCCATCCAAATCCCCGTCAAGTACCGCCTGAGTATTTCCAGTTTCAAAATCAGTTCGATGATCCTTCACCATTTGGTAAGGGTGAAGAACGTAAGAGCGAATCTGATTTCCCCAAGAGCCAGATGTATCACCGCGCAGCGCATCAATCTTTGCGCGCTCTTCCTGATTTCGCTTCTCCAATAACTTCGATTGCAGAACCGCCATTGCAGTAGCTCGATTCTGGATTTGTGATCTTTCATTTTGGCAGGAAACGACGATTCCGGTTGGAATATGAGTAATGCGTACCGCGGAGTCAGTGGTGTTTACTCCTTGGCCTCCCGGTCCAGATGATCGGTAAACATCAACTCGGATATCTTTTTCATCAATATCAATGTGGTCACTTTGATCAACAACGGGAACAACTTCAACTCCTGCAAATGATGTATGTCGGCGATTTTGGCTATCAAAAGGCGAGATTCGCACCAAACGATGTGTTCCCTGCTCTACAGATAATGTTCCATATGCATAGGAACCGCTGACTCGAAAAGTGGTTGATTTAATACCCGCTTCTTCAGCATATGAGGTTTCCAAAACATTCACGCCGTACTGATGCCGCTCGCAATATCTAAAATACATTCGCGAAACCATCTCTGCCCAATCTGCAGCATCCACTCCGCCAGCTTCAGAGCGAATGGTGATTAGCGCATCGCGATGATCATATTCACCACTAAGCAAAGTCTGTACCTCTAACTCAGAGATCAGAGCTGCTAAAGAATCTAACTCTTTTTCTACATCTGATTTTGCTCCACTATCCCCTTCGGCCTCCGCTAGCTCCAACATAATCGGCAGATCTTGAATCCGAGAACGCAATGCGGTCACCTTGGTGATGGTTCCCTGAACGCGTGAAAGGGCGCTGGTTACTTTCTGCGCAATTTCGGGGTCGTTCCAAAGATCAGGCTCGCCGGCTTTGGCCTCTAGTTCAATCTGCTCCCTACGAAGCTTTTCGATATCAATCACTGATTCGATTGATGCCAAAGTGGAGCTTAACCCGGCAATCTCAGAGTTAATCTCGCGTTCGGCCATGGCGCCAAGAATAGTGGATTATCTAAAAGTGGACTGCACCGAGACATCCACTCGATTTGTGAATGAATCAACTCCCAAGATAGAGGCAGCAAAGGGCAATCTGTATTCCTGCTCAACTATTGCTCCCAGTAAATACCCGTCGCATCGATAGCTGATGATTTTCGCTGGAGATGCTTTTATGTTCATTGCAGCTAATTCCCTAGAAAATGTACTCCCTGCATCGCTGCAGTTGATTGGAACTAAATCACTATTTGATCCTGGAATGCCTTTGGTTGGCAATCTGTAGTAGTAAACCCATTCATCTAACTCCTGAGTAGCAATTGAAAGTGCGGCCTCAGTTGTGTTAATCAAATCTCTGCGCGCTACGTAAGTTGAAGCAACATTTGAAACTACAAATGCCATCAACATAGCAACGGTGAAATAAAGCATGATGAGCGGAGATATCGAACCACTTTCAGAGTCGAACTCTTCCGATGCCCTGAAAAATCTATTCGTTACTTGTGCCCAAAATCCTGGAAGGTCTCGATAATCACTGCTCATTCCCGTAATCACGGAGCGTCTCGCCACTTATCTACATATGTTCTGGCAACCGCGCTGGCCTTGCGATTCTTACTTACCTCAAACCCGTCTATGGATTCAACTTTTCGATACAGCTTAATCTCAACTAGTGAACCTGGAGTTAGGCAGTTGTCTGCAAAACATTTGATGTTATAGGTAAATTCATTTCTCACTTGGCGATCTGAGGTTAGCGAGTTTCCCGAGTTTCCCGAGTTTTCGGAGTTTCCATTTCCGAAAGAACTTTCTGAACTTTGCGAAGATTCCAACTTGGCATATTGATCGAGGATTACTTTTACCCGTTGGTGTCCAGTGAATAAATCTGGTGCGGTGGCAAAAGCGCGTACCGCCTGGCGTGCCAACATGGAGGTATTTATCTCCTCATCTGCGGTGTTATGCATAGCGTTAAAAAACAGTAGAGCTGGCAGAAATAGAGGGGTTGCAATAAGAACAAACTCCGAGATTGCTGAACCTCGTTCATCAAACTCCAGCCCTGAAGCTAAACACTGGCTACCGGAACTAAAACTCTGACAGAGCCTCTTACTCGCGAATCGCAATTGCTTCGGCTTTCATCTTGGGATTACTGGCGAGAAAATTGGTAATTCGTGGGCTGGAAATTTCGGAGTGCGCCAAGATTAGCTCTCCGCCACCAGGCAGCGGAACTCGCTCTGCACTCACTTTGCGCTGATTGGAAGCAAACAACTCAGTTGCCTGGGTATCTCCAAGGGCGGCCCTTGTAATTACATTTTGTAGCGATATTTTTTCTACAACTTGATACGCACCGGATGCAACTAATTGTAAGACCAGCAAGAAAAACGCAGTGGTTGGAATAAATGTCAGACCAGCTTCGATTGATCCCCGCTCGAAATCCTGATAGCTAGATTCATAGTTTCTATCATCTGATTTGAAGGCCAATTTCATCGAATTCCATTCATAGCATCAAGCGAGTTTTTCAAAATAGCGCTTAACCTCGGTGCGGCGATTGTCCATATTGCTGTAACAAGACCGGTAGTCATTAAAACTACGAGTACCCATCCCGGCACATCTCCCCTCTCGCTATCCCTTCTAGCCGAGTCGATGATTCTGTGTATCGCACTATCCTGAGATATAGAACTCTGATTGCGTGATTTAACTAGCGGTTGAGTAGAAAAATCTTCATCTCGTGTTTGAGTAGACAAATCTTCATCTAGCGCTTGAGTAGACAAATCTTCATCTAGCGCTTGAGTAGAAGATTCGGAGTTCTTACCTTTATCTAATTTTCGCTCTAATTCCTGATTTAAGGAGTTCTTGGCTGAGTTAATTAAGGTAATTCCTTTAAGACTTACCCCATAAACTGCAGAGGTTGTAAAAGTTTTAATGCCTTCGATTCTCTCAACGACTAATCTCATTGATATCGCTCCCTATTCGCTATGGCTTCTTAAGGGGTAATCCTGGATTGCTACTGACATTTATTTTTTAGGTAACCAAAATCTGTGGATAAATCCGCCTGTTTAAATCAAGAGAAAAAGCCGCCCAATTGTTGATAAGAGGGCCAAAGTGCGAAGAGAATTGATATTGGCAGAATCAAAAATACGACTGGA
>JBEDAQ010000123.1:0-15285 GCA_041177685.1 Actinomycetota bacterium
GCAATGTAATTAGATTGTTGCCACCGCTAGTGATGCCAGAGCATCTCTTGAAAGAGGCGCTAGAAATTCTTGATGAGGCTTTAGCTCAGGCTTAGCGGTCCAAAAGATTTTGTGTTGGTGAATAACTTTCACCAGAGCGACGTTTAGCGATCGCGCTAACCGCCTCAAGGACAACTCGGTTGGCAAGAATTGCCGTGATATCTGCTGAATCGAAAGGTGGCGACACTTCAACCACATCAATTCCAACAACTGGTAGTTCGAGACAGATTCGACGAACTGCTTCAAGTAACTCACGAGAGGTCATTCCGCCTGGCTCTGGAGTCCCAGTTCCCGGTGCCATTCCTGGATCTACAACATCTATATCAACTGAAAGAAAAACTCCATCACATTCTTTAGTGAGAGTTGCAAAAGATTCATCAAGAACCGCTCTTAATCCACGGTGATGAATCTCTGTCATCTCATAGGAGCGCATCCCTTGATCACGCATCCAATTAAGGGTTGCATCATCGGGCCAGTAACCACGAAGACCTAATTGCAGGAAGCGATCGCCACGAACATATCCAGAATCAATCAAACGACGCATCGGTGTGCCATGTCCGACAAGTGCACCAAACTGTAAATCACCGGTATCAGCATGGGCATCAAAATGCACCATAGAAATCTTGCCTTTGCCGCGGTGCTCAGCAATACCAGCTACATCAGCTGAGGCAATGGAATGGTCTCCCCCTAGCACTACAGCAATAGCTCCAGCGCGAGAAATCTTTTCGGTAGCGGCTTTCAAAACCTTTAGTGAGTCCTCAAGGTTTCCAGGGGGCATAAGCAAGTCACCAGCGTCAAAAACCTTGAGCGCTTTCAAACCATCTACGCGAAGCGCTAAGTGAGGGCGTTCGCCATCATGGGGCAGGTAATCCCCCATACGGATCGCTTGCGGACCAAACTTCGCACCAGATCGGTGTGATGTACCGCTATCGATTGGTGCGCCAACAATAATTACATCCGCACCTTCATAACTCTTGGGGTCATCAAGATCGCAGGCCGGAACTCCGAGAAATGTGAAGTTGGGGCCGTACATATTTCCTATGTTGGTCATGACTTCTTTCTCTGCCTACTTACCACTTGGCCGATAATCACGATAAATAAAGCGATAAAGAACATGGCGCTACCAATTACATTGGCTTGAGCTGGGATACCACGTGCTGCGGAGACATACACAAACTTCGGGAAGGTAGTTTCAATTCCCGAGTTGAAGTTTGTAATGATGAAATCATCGAAAGAAAGTGAAAATGCCAGAAGCGCAGCACCTGCAATACCCGGCATAACTAGAGGCAAGGTCACATAGCGGAAGGTGTCTTTTTCATTTGCATATAGATCCATGGCAGCTTGCTCTAGACGCGGATCAAGTGAAGCGATACGCGCCTTAACAGTTACAACAACAAAGGAGATACAAAACATCACATGGGAAATCACGATGGTCCAAAACCCTGGATTTACTCGAAGATTCAAAAACATTGCAAGGAGAGATGCTCCGAGTACTACCTCTGGAGTTGCCATCGGCAAGAAAATCAAAAGATTTGTACTGGTGCGACCACGGAATTTGTGGCGTCCTAATGCAAAGGCGATCATCGTTCCCAAAACCGTAGCGATGACGGTCGATAGAACGCCAATTTGAATTGAGTTAGCCACCGCGCTACAAACTTGTGGCGCACCGCAAGGGTTTTTCCAATTATCAAGAGTGAAACCCTGCCAAACCAGATTGCTCTTTCCCGCATCATTGAATGAAAAGGCAAAGGTGTAGGCCACTGGAATAAAGAGATAAATGAAGGCTAGACCAGCATAAATGCGGATTAGATTGCGTGAAAACCAGCGAGATGCTCGATGTGAAAGTGATGGCATTGGAGGTGCGGAGAGAGACGTCATACCAACTCATCCGTTCCTGATTTGCGAATGTATAGAGTTACTAGAATCAAAATTGTCGCCATCAACGTGAAGGAAAGGGCTGCAGCAGTTGGATAATCCACTACAGCGAAGAACCTGGATTCAATAACGTTACCAATCATTTTGGTGCTGGGATTTCCCAGCAATGCAGCATTTACATAATCACCGGCTGCTGGAATAAAGGTCAGAAGAGTTCCAGCTACAACACCTGGCATTGCAAGAGGAACAGTTACCTTTCTAAAAGTGGTAAAGCCATTTGCATACAAATCTCCGGCTGCTTCTAATGTTCTTGGATCAATCCGCTCGAGGCTGGCATATAAAGGCAGCGTCATAAATGGCAGGAAGTTATAGGTCAATCCTGAAACTACTGCGAAAGGTGTAGCCGTTAAACGCAGAGAGTCATCAAAAAATGGCAAAAGTTTCAGAGTTGAAACGATTGGACCATCATCGCCGAGAATTTGGGTCCAAGCCACCGTGCGCAGCAAGAATGATGTGAAGAAAGGCGCAACAACTAATACCAAAAGTACGTTGCGGTACTTACCCGCTTTAAATGCGATTGTGTATGCCAATGGAAATGCAATCGCCAAAGCTAAAAGAGTTGCAATCGCCGCATAAATAAAGGAACGAACATACTGCTCTTGATTGGCAACAAAGGCATCCACGTAATTTTGAAAGCGCAGCTCCTGAACATAGGTTCCAATCTGCGCACCTTCTGGGCGCACCATTGTGGAGGTACTCGCCAAAGAAAAAATAGGAATGATGAAAAAGGTGACCAACCAAATCATGCCCGGCGCCAGAAGCAGATATGGTGTTATGGAGCGAGACTTGATGCCACTTCTTGGTCCGGAGTGGGTACGGGTGGCACCGTGTAGAAATGCCATTTACTTACTCTTCTTCTTCAAGATCAGCACCAGCATTGATGTCCTGTGCGCCATCTAATGCGAAGGTGTGCTCAGCATCCCACTCCAAGGAAACCTTGTCTCCGACATGGAGATCATGAAGTCCTTCATCATTTTGCTCAAATACCACTAACTCCAAATCCCAAGGGGTACGAACCAAGTACTGGGTTGAAGTTCCGACAAAGGAACGATCGGTAACTACGCAATCCTTAATTGAGTTGATGCCTTTGTCATCAAGGCGAAGTTTTTCTGGTCGCACACCGAGTAAAACTGAATCATTATCGGTTGAGACGCGATAAAGAGGAACTTCGAAGGTTTGGCCCTTTGCGGTGACTACAGCCTTACCGCCCGCACGCGATTGCACCTTTGCCTTAATCAAATTGCATTGACCAAGGAAGTTTGCAACGAAAGCGGTTTTTGGTGATTCATATAAATCGGTAGCGGAACCCATTTGCTCGATCTTGCCTTGATTCATCACCGCGATGGTGTCAGCCATGGTCATGGCCTCTTCCTGATCATGGGTAACGTGAATGAAGGTAATGCCAACCTCCATTTGAATCCGCTTTAACTCAATCTGCATCTGGCGGCGCAGCTTTAGATCAAGCGCACCAAGTGGTTCATCAAGCAGCAAAACTTCAGGACGGTTAACAATGGCGCGGGCTACCGCGATGCGCTGTTGTTGACCACCAGATAGCTGTCCTGGTTTGCGCTCTGCAAGATGTCCAAGCTCTACCAGATTTAAAGCATTTTCTACCTCGGTTTTTACATCTTTGATTCCGCGCCGGCGTAAACCAAATGCGATATTTTCAAAGATGGTTAGGTGAGGAAATAGTGCGTAATTCTGGAAAACGGTATTTACATTGCGGCGATAGGGCTTTTGAGTTGTTATGTCATTGTCGCCAATGTGAATAGTGCCTTGAGATGGTTCTTCAAGCCCTGCAATCATGCGCAATGTTGTGGTTTTGCCACAGCCTGAAGGGCCGAGCAAGGCAAAGAAAGAGCCATCTGGAACAGTTAATGAAAGATCATCAACCGCACAGAAATCTCCATAAAACTTGGAGACGCGATTAAGTACTAGATCGCCGGTGTCTTGAGAGACCTTGGAGTTCGCCATCACAGGCTACTTACCAAACCCCTAGTTTCCGACAGCTTCGTCAAACGCGGCTTGGTACTTGGTTGTCTCATCAGAGGTGAGAGAACGGAATACCTTGACCTGATTCAACGTAGCCTCATCAGGGAAAATGAATGGGCTAGATGCAAGATCTGGATCAATCTTCTCTAGCTCTGGCTGCGCCTCTTCTACCGGGCAAATGTAGTTAACGTATGCCGCAACCTCCGCCGCAATCTTTGGATCGTAGTAGTGGTTCATTAACAACTCGGCGTTCTTCTTGTGAGTTGAGGTAGATGGAACCAACATATTGTCGCTCCACAGTGTTCCGCCTGATTCAGGGATTGCGAAATCAAACTTGCCATCATTTTCAGAGCGCAAAATGAACAAATCCCCCGACCAACCGATTACCGCAACAGCATCACCATTTACCAAGCTCTCGGAGTAGGAGTTGCCCTTTACCTGACGGATAAATCCATCAGCGATTTTGCCCTTTAGGAAATCAATAGCGTTCATAAACTGATCTTCTGTGAAATCTCCAGATGGATCTACACCTTGGTACTGCATGATTACACCAATTGTGTCGCGGAACTCAGAGAGCACCATGATGCGACCCTTGTTTGCTGGAGCAAAAAGATCTTCCATAGTGCGAACACCCTTTGGAAGTTTCTGAGTGTTCCAACCAAATCCAGCAAAACCTGACTGCCAAGTCAGTGAATACTCGCGGCCTGGATCAAAACCAACATTTGCCAACACGCTACGAATCTTGCTCTTGTTTGGAATGTTGTCGGCATTTAGCTTTTGCGCGTAACCCTGCTCAATAAATCGAGATGCCATCCAGTCAGTTGGGGTAACAATGTCATAACCAATATCTGAACCTATAGAAAGCTGACCTTGCACTTTGCCGTAGAAAGTGTTGTTGTCATCAATATCTTCGGTGTAGGTCGCAGTAATTCCAGTAGCAGCTTCAAAAGCTTTTAGGGTTGGGTATTCATTCGTGTCCTCGTTGAAATCAAGATACAACGGCCAATTCGCCCAACGGACAATCTTTTCGGAATCACTTACATCTACTACGCCTTCAGTGCTTGTCTCTGACCCAGTGCCGCAGGCCGCCAAAGTGGTTGCACCTGCGATTGCGCCAGCACCAACAAGTAGTGAGCGACGAGTTATTTGGGCCTTGATAATTGCGCGGGCCTCTGGCGATAGTGACTGTATATCTTTCTTCATCGTTTCACTTTCTGGGTCGGTTACTAGGACTGGGAATTTTGGGGAAATCTATCAGGCGTTGAGATTAGTCATGACATGTTTGATGCGTGTGTATTCCTCAAATCCATAGCCGGAAAGATCCTTGCCGTGGCCAGAGTGCTTGAAGCCACCATGAGGCATCTCAGCCACCATTGGAATATGGGTGTTAATCCAGACGCATCCGAAATCAAAGGCTTTGGCCATACGCATCGCGCGACCGTGATCCTTGGTCCAAACACTTGAGGCCAGACCGTACTTCACTCCATTGGCATGGCGCACCGCCTCTGCCTCATCGGTGAACTTCTGAACTGTAATCACCGGTGCAAAGATTTCATTTTGAATCATCTCGTCATCCTGGCGTAGGTCAGCCACAACGGTTGGGCTCCAGAAGTAGCCAGGGCGATTGATAGCTGAGCCACCTGCGGTAACGCGGGCATGTGATGGAACCCGATCCAAGAAGCCTTTTACTCGAGCCAACTGATTGGCGTTATTTACCGGTCCCACAAGTACATCTTCATCAGGCATACCTACCTTGATGACATTTTTAGCCTGCTCGGTAAGTAGTGCGACAACATCTTCATATGCGCTGGCCTCAACCAAAACACGGGTCGCAGCGGTGCAATCCTGTCCCGCATTGAAGTAACCAGCGACCGCAATCCACTCACAGGCCGCCTCTAGATTGGCATCATCAAAGATAACGACCGGCGCCTTTCCACCTAGCTCTAGGTGAACCTTCTTCAAATCCTTTGCTGCGCTACTTGCAACCTCCATACCGGCGCGAACTGATCCGGTGATTGAAATGAACTGTGGGATCTCATGTTCAACTAAATGCTTACCGGTGTCGCGATCTCCAACAACAACGTTGATAACACCTTCAGGCAAAAACTCTTGCATTAACTCTGCCATCCAAAGTGTTGAGACTGGAGTTGTATCACTCGGCTTTAAAACAACGGTATTTCCGGCAGCAATAGCTGGAGCCCACTTCCAAACCGCCATCATCATCGGATAGTTCCAAGGTGTTACTTGAGCGCAAACCCCGATTGGTTCGCGACGAATAAAAGAGGTATGGCCCTTGAAATACTCAGCTGCAGATCTTCCTTCTAGATGGCGAGCAGCTCCGGCGAAGAAACGAATCTGATCCAACATCGGACCGATCTCTTCTGCACGTGTAACAGCAATTGGCTTGCCAGTGTTTTCACTTTCAATCTTAATTAACTCTTCAGAGCGAGCCTCAATCGCATCAGCAATCTTGTTAATTGCTTTTTGTCTCTCACCCGGAGTTGATTCTTTCCAAACTTCAAAAGCGCTCTCTGCTGCCTTCATTGCCTTATCAATATCGGCTGCATTTGAAACCGGAGCCTTGGCAAAAACTTCACCGGTTGCGGGATTAATCAGATCCTGAGTTTTGTCAGAAGATGATGCAACGCTTTTACCGTTAATGAAATTCTGTAAAGTCTTCAAGCTAAACCTCCGGGTAGTTGATGTGGAGAGTTTAGTTAGCGAGGTGACTTACTATCAAGAGTTCTTGATTTCGGCGGCGGCTAATTGGCCACAGGCGCCATCGATTTCTCGGCCCCTGGTATCTCTAACCGTTACCGGAACTCCATAATTCTCGAGGGTTTTTACAAAGGTGCGTTCATCCTCTTTGCGAGATGCCGTCCATTTGGAACCCGGGGTCGGATTTAATGGAATCAGATTCACATGAGCATGACGATTCTTCAACAATCGACCCAGCAGATCGGCCCGCCATTGCTGATCATTGATATCTCGGATCAACGCATACTCAATGGAATAACGGCGACCTGTTTTTTCCGCATACTTATCGGCAGCGGCCAGAACCTCTTTTACCTTCCATCTGGAGTTGATTGGCACCAATGTGTCACGTAACTCATCATCTGGCGTGTGTAAAGAAACCGCCAAGGTAACCTGCAAATCCTCTTCGGTAAGTTTTTCAATTCCAGTAACTAAACCAACTGTCGAAACAGTTACTGATCTAGCTCCGATTCCTAATCCATCAGGCTGTGGGGTAATGATGTTGCGAACAGTGCGCATCACAGCGTTGTAATTGGCAAGCGGTTCGCCCATCCCCATGAAAACTACATTTGATAAACGGGTTGGGCCTCCGGGTAACTCACCGGTTGCGCAGGCACGAGCGGATGCAACTAACTGTGCGGTGATCTCCCCTGCCGTCAGATTACGAGTTAAGCCAGCTTGTCCGGTGGCACAAAATGGACAGTTCATGCCACAGCCAGCCTGTGATGAAATACAAACTGTTGTGCGATCTGAATAACGCATCAATACCGACTCAACAAGAACCCCGTCATGTAATCGCCATAAGTCCTTGCGGGTTTTGCCGTTGTCACAGGTAATGGAACGCACCAAAGTGATTAACTTTGGAAGGAAATGTTCGGCGACAATAGGTCGTAGTGCAGCAGGGATGTCGGTCCAAGAATCAGGTTCATCGTTGTAGTGTGTGAAGTAATGTGTTGAGATTTGATTGGCACGAAAAGCTGGTAGACCTAAAGACTCAGCCTTGGCGCGGCGTTCTTCCTTAGTTAAATCCGCTAAATGCTCCGGGGCTTTTTTGCGTTGTTTTGGCTCTTCAAAGACTAACTTCAGCTCACTCATGAGAATCTCTTCAATAATTCGATGCAGCACCACAGAACTGGTGCGGTAATTAGCGCCGAATCCAAACGATCCAACATACCCCCATGGCCAGGTAGCAAGGTGCCCATGTCTTTAATTGATAGATCTCGTTTGATGGCGCTCTCCACCAAATCTCCAACTGTGGCGGCAACTACACCGGCCACTCCCGCAGCAGCTCCAACCAATGGATGATGATCAAGCAGGTAATAAAAAGCTAAAGCGCTACCGATGGCGGTGAAGATTAAACCACCGACAAATCCCTCCCAGGTCTTCTTAGGTGAAATCTTGGGAGCTAACGGATGCTTGCCAAATAAAACACCGGACACATAAGCAAAGGTGTCATTGCATCCGACAAGAATTACCAAAGTTGCGATGTAGGAAAAGCCTTCGCCAGAGCGAGCTAATAAGAATATGAAGCCTGCAACAAAACCGGGGTATAAAAGTGCGAAGGCGCTAGCGGTCGCATTTTTAACAAAACCTTCAGTACCTTTTAGTAATGTAAGGAAAAGAATCACAATCAATCCGATGACGATCGACACCGATAATCCTGGCAACCCACCAACCCATGCACTTATTAATACCAGTGCGGTGGCTAGAGCCAGATGTAGATAATTGGTTTGAATATCTTGCGCCCTGAAAGCTCCGGTTAGCTCTCGTAATGCGATCAGTACCGCAGTTCCAACAAAGGTGGCAAATAAGGGTGGCACAAAAGCCATCGTTGAAAAGATGATTGCTAAAAGAGCTAATCCAACAATTATGGAAGGGATTAACCTGCGACCAGCCCGCTTGTTAATCGCCTCGTTAATCGAGTGGAGGTCGCTCATAGGTATTCCTCAAAGTTAAACTTCGAGAAGCTCCGCCTCTTTATGCTTTAAAAGCTCATCGATTTTGGCGACATGATCAGAGGTAACCTTTTCTAAATCCTTTTCGCCGCGGGTTAAATCATCTTTACCAATCAAGCCATCTTTTTCTAACTTTTCCATGGCCTCTTTTGCAGAGCGACGGATCGAGCGGATTGAAATCTTGGAATCCTCCGCTTTGCCACGGGCCACTTTGATGAACTCTTTGCGGCGCTCTTCAGTCAATTGTGGGAAATTAACTCGGATGACATTGCCATCGCCACCGGGATTTACTCCAAGATCTGATTCCCGAATGGCTTTTTCAATCGAGGGAATAGCACCCTTATCAAAAGGAGTTACCAATGCGGTGCGAGCCTCTGGGACCTGCACAGTTGCAAGTTGTGAAAGCGGTGTCGCTGTGCCGTAGTACTCCACCATAATCTTGGCGAACATAGATGGGTGCGCACGTCCGGTGCGGATAGCTGCAAAATCCTCTTTAGCTACATCGACAGCTTTATTCATCTTGGTGTTTGTATCTGCGAGTACGGCTTGGATTGTCATATTGCTCTCCTAAATTATTAGTTGGCTCTAATTAGTTGACCAGGGTGCCGATTGCTTCGCCGCGAACCGCTCGAGCGATATTGCCTTTTTGTAATAAGTTGAAAACCACGATTGGTAGTTTGTTCTCGCGACACAAACTAAATGCTGCTGCGTCCGCTACGGCTAGGGATTTTGAAAGCACATCATCATAAGAAATAAAATCAAACTTAGTTGCGCTCTTATCTTTACGTGGATCAGCTGAGTAGACGCCATCGACACCACTCTTGGCCAGTAGCAGCGCATCGGCACCAATCTCTAAAGCGCGTTGTGCAGCAACTGTGTCGGTAGTAAAGAAAGGCATGCCGGCACCCGCACCAAAAATAACAACTCGGCCTTTTTCTAAATGTCTGATGGAACGACGAGGAATGTACGGTTCTGCAACCTGCCCCATTGTGATGGCGGTCTGAACTCGGGTATCAATCCCCTCTTTTTCCAAGAAATCTTGTAGCGCTAGACAGTTCATTACTGTGCCTAGCATTCCCATGTAATCAGCGCGAGCGCGATCCATGCCGCGCTCCTGTAACTCAGCACCGCGGAAGTAATTTCCGCCACCAACAACAATCGCTACTTGAACACCGCTTCTAACTACATCGGCAATTTGTAGAGCGACATCATTAACCACATCGGGATCAACTCCGACACCTTTTTCTCCGCCAAAAACCTCGCCAGAAAGTTTAAGGAGCACCCGCTGATAGCTCTTTCGAACCTGTGCCATGCGAGTGCTCCTTTCTTAAACTGCGGTACTAGCTATTCATACTGCCTAAAGGTTACTGACCAACTCGGAAACGGTAGAAGGCAGACACGGAGTTTCCAGCCTCGGAAAGTACCTGTTGGACCGTCTTCTTCTGATCCTTTGCGAAGGCCTGCTCAAGTAATGAGACCTCCTTCACGAATCCAGTTACCCGACCCTCAACAATCTTGGCGATTGCTGCATCAGGCTTACCTTCATTACGAGCGGTCTCCTCAGCAAGGCGGCGCTCATTCTCAATTACATCTGCTGGAACCGCATCACGGTTCAAGTACTGAGGTGCGAAGGCTGCAATGTGTTGTGCAACATCCTTACCTACAACTTCATCAGCCTTTGAAAGCGCAACTAAAACACCAACCTGTGGTGGTAGATCTGGGCTGGTGCGGTGTAGATACAAAGCACTCGCGGAACCATCGATTACCGCGATGCGACGTAGCTCTACCTTCTCACCCATTGTTGCATTTGCTTCATCAATCGCCTCTTGTACACCTTTACCATTAGGAAGTTTTGAGGCGATGAAGGCTGCAAGATCCTTTTCCTTAGTGGAATAAAGATGTGACAACAACTCATCGGCAACAGCCTGGAAGCGATCGCCCTTAGCAACGAAATCTGTTTCGCAGTTAAGTTCTAGCATCACAGCGGTTGAACCCTCTGATTTCGCAGCGATCAAACCATTTGAGGTCGCACGGCCTTCACGCTTGGTGACGCCCTTTAGACCTTTAACGCGGATGATCTCAACCGCTTTATCAAAATCGCCATTGGCTTCATCGAGTGCTTTCTTGCAATCAACCATGCCGGCCGCGGTAGCTTCGCGGAGACGCTTTACATCTTCTGCTGTGTATGCCACTTATGCACCTGCTCCTTCAGATTTGTTTTCCTCAGCCTTAGCAGAATCTGCTCCAGCTAGAAGATCCTTCTCCCAATCCGCTAATGGTTCGCCAGCAGCAACGGTTTCAGCGCCAGCCTTTGCAGCTTCGGCAGCTTCCTTTGCAACTGTTGCAGAGCGAGCTTGAAGACCAGCCGCGATGGCATCTGCGATAACTCGAGTCAACAGAGTTACAGAGCGGATTGCATCATCATTGCCCGGAATCTTGAAGTCAACTTCATCTGGATCGCAGTTTGTATCAAGAATTGCAATAACTGGAATTCCCAACTTGTGAGCCTCTGCTACTGCAAGGTGCTCTTTCTTAGTATCGACAACCCAGATTGCAGATGGAAGCTTTGTCATGTTGCGGATGCCATCAAGGTTCTTGTGTAGCTTCTCGCGCTCACGACGAAGTAGCAAAAGTTCTTTCTTTGTTAAAACCTGATCATTTGAAGCCTCTAGTGCTTCTAGTTCCTTTAGACGTTGAATGCGCTTGTAGACGGTTGGGAAGTTGGTGAGCATTCCACCAAGCCAGCGCTCTGTTACAAAAGGCATTCCAACACGAGCAGCCTGAGATTGAATTGGCTCTTGTGCCTGCTTCTTTGTTCCAACAAAAAGAACATGTCCACCTTTTGCAACGGTATCTTTGACAAAGTCATACGCCTTGTCGATTAGAGCAAGTGATTGTTGGATATCGATGATGTAGATGCCATTGCGCTCTGTGAAAATAAAGCGCTTCATCTTTGGGTTCCAGCGACGAGTCTGGTGTCCGAAGTGAACACCGCTGTCGAGGAGTTCTCGCATTGTTACAACCGCCATGGCGGCACGCTCCTTCGCGCGAACTTTTTTAGGGTTCGCATCGGTTAACGAACTAGCGATTTGCTAGCTCTCTAGCGTCTGAGCACCGACTAACTCTTTGGAGTCAGACCGAAATGGTTCCGCTTAAAACTGCCGCGTTAGCAGTTAAGAGGCAGACGCGTGAAGTCACAGAGTTTTGAACTCTGTGCGGGCGAAATCCTACCTGACCCACAACCCTGGTTTTTCCACGATCAGCGCCATCTTCCCCGCATGAATCTGAGGGATTTGGCCAGATTCGGCCGGTGAAGATCGCCGCTCTTGCGACCTCTTTTGTCATTGGCTTCATAACCGGAATCGCATTTTTGCCTGCTCCAGATTATGAAGTGCCTCAATTAAAACCAGAACAAATACGTAGAGCTGACAATAAATAAAACTCTCAAGCCCTGGGATGGGCCTGCTCGTAAGCTTTCTTAATTCGATCCTGTGTGACATGTGTATAGATCTGTGTTGTTGCTAAGGAAGAGTGTCCAAGGATTTCTTGCACTGTTCTTAAATCAGCTCCGCCCTCTAACAAATGGGTTGCGGCGCTATGGCGCAAAGCATGCGGCCCCAGCTTTTTGTTGTTTCCTAATGATTGAACCGCTTCATAAACGATCTCTCGTACAACTCGCTGATCAATTCGCTTTCCTCTTGAACCCAGGAATAAAGCGTTATCGGAGTTTTCATTTTGCAATTCGGAACGACCTTCATTAAGCCACTTATTAATCGCGTTTAGGGCTGGGATTCCAATTGGCACAACTCTCTCTTTATTGCCCTTACCAATTACTCTCAAAGTATGTCTATTTTGGTCAACATCGCCAATATCTAACCCCACCAACTCTGAGACGCGAATTCCTGAGCCGTAAAGAGTTTCTACCATCGCCCAATCCCGTAAAGATTGTGGAGATCCCTCCTCGTTGGCACGAAAACTTAAAAACTCCAAAGCTGAAGCTGCGCTTTCAATATCGAGAATCTCGGGAAGATTTCTCTCTGGCTTTGGTGCGACTAGCTCTTTACCGATATCGGTTGGCAACCATCCATTGCGTGAACCCCAATATGTGAAGGCGCGGATTGAAACTACCCGCCTAGTAATTGAGGAGCGTGCCGCACCTTTGATCTGCAGATTTGCCAGCCAGGAACGCAAATGGTTTATCTCCAGTTGAGAGAACTCTGTGACCCCAAGTTGATTTACAAAAAGAAGTAATGATTCAAGATCGGCTAGGTAGGCGCGGATTGAGTTTTCAGAAAGATTACGCTCAGTAATCAAATGTGAGCGATAAGCCTCTGCAAGAGCTGAATCCAAAGCCATAACAAAAAGCGTACTTCAGATTATGACCTATCACTTATTAGACACAGCGTTGCTAAAACGCAACACTTTAGCCAAAATTGCACTGTCGGAGGTAAGTGGCTTACTTATCCGCTTTGAGCAAAGGAGGGGCTATGCGGATTGTTTTAGTAATCAATGATTACTGCCTAACCCCAGATCTCTCCAATTCTGATAGCGAAATTAAGGTAACCATTGGAGTTGGGCACAACTTTGATGAGATACTCGATGTAGTTAGTGGAGCATTAACAAATGATCAAATCGCGCACTTACACCGACTTTGGGCTGATGACACCTTCCCGAGAAACTTTCAGCGCGTAGGTGATGAGTTAATAATTACAGCTCGCGAATAGCTCAACGTTTTCTATCAATCGCACCTAAAGCAATTAAGAGAGTTTCAGGAGAAACTTCGAGCGCCTTGCAAAGTGGAGCGATTGCATCAATCCCCGGAACTCGTTCTTGTCTAAAATATCTCGACAAAGATCCCCGATCGATTCCAGTTTTTTGGTGTAACTCCTCGAGACCACTTATACCCAGGTGTGACATCTGCGCCTTCAGCCACTCTGCACTTTCAGCAGGGCTGTATCGATAACCTCTTTTGACCGCAGTCTTCATAACTAATCGATCTCCTACTCGGGTAGCTTGCCCTGCCTAAGTAGACCATAAGTTAATGCATCCTCTAATGCCATTGCGGAGGCTGCGATAACATTTTCATGAACGCCAATTGTGCTCCACTCTCCATTGCCATCACTGGTTTCTACTAAGACGCGGGTTACGGCACCGGTACCTAATCGGCCTTCAAGGATGCGAACTTTGTAATCAGTCAACTCCAGGTGCTTAAGCTCTGGATAGAGTTTTTCTAGTCCATTTCGCAAAGCGTTATCTATTGCGTTAACTGGGCCATTTCCAACTCCTTGGGACTCGATACTTTGTCCTTTAGCTTGCAGTGTTACTGTTGCGCGAGAGGTAACTGATTTATTTTGATCTTGATCAACTGTGGTTTCCCAACTCTCCAACTTAAAAAATGAAGGGCGTCGGCCGTCTAACTCTTCCCGTAAAAGTAATTCAAATGAGGCATCAGCGGCCTCAAAGGTGTATCCCCTTGCTTCCAAATTCTTTACCCGCTCAACCACACGAGTGACAACCTCTTTTTCCTTACTTAAGTCAAAGCCAAGTTCTTGGGATTTAAGTTCGATTGAGGCCCGCCCAGCCATTTCAGAAACCAACATTCTCATGTCATTTCCAACGCTCTCTGGATCCTCATGCTGGTAGAGAGCTGGATCAACCTTTATCGCTGAGGCATGAAGGCCGGCTTTGTGAGCAAATGCGGAAACTCCAACGTATGGCTGTCTAGCGCTTGGAGAGACATTGGTTACCTCGGCTACCGCATGTGAGATACGAAAAGCCTCTTCTAGCGCACCTGATGGAAGAACCTGTTGCTTTTTCTTTAGCTGCAAATTGGCGATGATTGAGACTAGATCTGCGTTACCAGTTCTTTCCCCATAACCATTTAGAGTTCCTTGAACATGGGTAGCTCCTGCCGCGACAGCAGCTAAGGAGTTAGCAATTGCACAACCTGTGTCATTGTGACAGTGAATTCCTAAACGAGCAGAGCTCTTGGCCAGCACTTCGTGAACTACATCAGAAAGTTCATCAGGCAACATGCCACCGTTGGTGTCACATAGAGCGATTACGTCAGCTCCGGCCTCTGCTGCCACTCGAACCACCTCTAAAGCATAAGAAGAGTTGGAGCGGTAACCATCAAAGAAATGTTCGGCATCTAAAAACACTCGTTGGCCACCAGCACGTAAAAACTGAATTGAGTCGCGAATCATCGCTAGGTTTTCATCTAGATGGGTCTTGAGCGCCAAATCAACATGACGATCATGAGACTTTGCTACCAGAGTGACTACTGGAGCACCTGAATCTTGCAAAGCGCGCAGTAACGCATCATCTGCAGCTTTGACATTTGGTCGGCGGGTAGCGCCGAAGGCAACAAAGGTGGCGTTCTTTAACTTCAACTCACTCTGGGCCAATTTAAAGAACTCTGTGTCTTTGGGATTTGCTCCTGGCCAGCCGCCCTCAATAAAACCAACACCTAAATCATCGAGATGTCGGGCGATTGTCAGCTTGTCATGAACTGAAAGGTTTAGCCCTTCTTGTTGTGCGCCATCCCGCAGAGTTGTGTCATAGATATGGAATGAATCAGAAACCGTCATTGGGAAACTTTCTTCATCCA
>JBEDAQ010000124.1:0-6992 GCA_041177685.1 Actinomycetota bacterium
GATCTTTCCAGCCTTAACTTCAAAGCCGTTCATAACACCACCAGCGACGTCTCCATTCTTATCGAAGCTTAGGTTTGATCCGGTTAAGGACTTACCCTTGTACTTCTTAACGCAACTCAACATTGCATCGCGTGTGGAAACACCCTTAGAAACACAGCTTAGGAAGATATTTGTGGCATCCATTGACTCAGCTGCGTATACACCTGAAGCCTTGCCCATCTTCTTCTTGAAATCTGCTTCTAGATTAGCTGAAATATCAGCCAATGGAACTGTTCCTGCTGTTAGGCGTACACCCTCAAGAACAGATGCTGGAGCAAGAGTTACGAAGCTTGGGCTTAGAACTCCGTCGCCACCAGCAAGGATTCCGGTGTAACCGCTATCACGAAGCTGCTTGAAGAACACAGCAGCCTGTGGGAAGTAGCCGGTGTAGATAACTACGTTTGCGGCCGCGGTCTTGATCTTGGAAATTGTTGCAGACCAGTCAGTTGTCTTATCTGAAACTGAGTCAAAGCCAACTGATTGACCAGCTGGAATTGCAGGCTTCATGTAATCAACAAGACCGACACCGTAAGCTGATTGATCATCAACTACGAATACCTTAGGTGATGAAACACCCTTGGTTGCAAGCTTGAATAGTGATGGACCCTGCACCTTGTCAGTTACAACTACGCGGTGGAATACAGGAAGACCAAGCGCTCCACCAGGTGATGATGGATCTGTGATGGATACGCGTGTAGCTGATGGAGAAATCATCGGCAATAGACGCTGCTTGTAGAACGGTAGTGATGCGATTGTTGCACCTGAGTAAGCCGCACCAACAACACCAAGAATCTTGGTGTTTGATGCAATTCCTGGAGCTACCTTTGCAGCTTGAGCAGGATCGCCCTGGTCATCTGCACGAACTACCTTGACTACATACTTACCTTTGTTCTTCGCATTAAATAGCTTGACCGCATAAAGCATGCCAGCTAACTCATCCTGACCAACCTGAGCTTCTTCTCCAGTTAGTGGACCTTGAAATGCGAGGGTGATTGTCTTAGCGGCTGCATTTGACGCTGGTGCATATGCAACCAGTGAAGCAGCTGCCAATGCGGCTGCTGCAGCAACCGAAATTAGGCCACGCTTTTTCATGTAATACCTTTCTTCATGATCATGCCCCCTGGGACAGGGAGGGGTGAAGGCTAACGGCAGACTCTCGATTGGCACAAGGAAATAGACGCTGAAAGCAGATAACTTTCTCGTTATTTGAGATGTTATCTCTCGAAACTCCTCTTATTTTTCTAGGGCTGCGTTGGGGTTGATGACCGCCTCTGCAACCTCTTTCATGGTGATGCGCCGATCCATAGCGGCCTTTTGAATCCAGGAAAAAGCTTGGGGCTCTGAGAGATTCAAGGCCTGCATCAAGATTCCCTTGGCCCGATCAATTACTTTTCGTGTTTCCAATCTGTCATGTAAATCGGCAACCTCAGCCTCTAAGGATTTCATCTGTCGATGGCGACTTATGGAGATTTCAATCGCCGGGATTAAATCATTAATCGTGAAGGGTTTAACAACATATGCCATCGCACCAGCATCCCGAGCTCGATCAACTAAGTCCTTTTGGCTAAATGCGGTCAGCATTAAGACGGGAGCAACCGTAATAATTTTCTCTGCTGCTGAGATTCCATCCAACACCGGCATCTTTACATCCAATATTGCGAGATCAGGTTTGTGGAGGTTGGCCAAGGTAATTGCCTCTTCCCCATTTGAGGCTTGAGCAATAACTTCATATCCTGCTTCAGTTAACATCTCGACTAAATCCATCCGGATCAAAGTTTCATCTTCAGCAACCAGGATTCGAAATTGAACTGAAGTTTCAGATGACATGTGCCTCGAGTCGGATTTGAACCGACACTATGCAGTGTTTGAGACTGCCCTCTCTACCGTTGGAGTACCGAGGCTGGTGATACTTTTCCTATTCTAACGATAAGCAGGAGCCACGCCACCCACAGCATCTCCGACCTTGTGTACCCGCATCGCGTTGGTCGAACCGGGAATTCCAGGTGGAGAACCAGCAACGATAAGTATGAGCTCACCCTTTGCGACTCTTTGTGATTCAAGAACTATGGCATCTACCTGCTTCACCATTTCATCGGTGGTGGTTACTAGCGGGGTAAGGATTGGCTCAACCCCCCAAGTTAGCGACATCTGATTGAAGGTATCTGCATCTGGGGTTAAAGCCAGGATGGGAATTGGTGATCTAAGACGTGACATACGGCGCGCAGAATCGCCTGATTTAGTAAATGCGGATAGGAACTTTGCTCCAACAGTTAATCCGACTTCGGTAGCAGCTTTCGTAATTGCGCCACCTTTGGTTTTTGGATTGTGTTGTAGAGCAGGAATTAAGTGCAGCGCCTCTTGTTCGGTCTTTTCGATGATTCGAGCCATAGTCTGTACCGCTTCGATTGCAAAGCTGCCAACACTGGTTTCACCAGAGAGCATCAATGCATCAGCGCCATCCAAAACCGCGTTGGCACAATCGGTGGCCTCCGCACGTGTTGGGCGAGAGTTGGTAATCATTGAATCCAACATCTGAGTTGCCACGATTACGGGTTTGGCATTTTCACGTGCCAAGGTCACGCAACGCTTTTGAACCAGCGGGATATCTTCAATTGGCATTTCAACACCTAGGTCACCGCGCGCGACCATAATCCCATCAAAAGCCGCAACAATCTCCTCTAGATTTTCCACCGCTTGCGGTTTTTCAATTTTGGCAATTACTGGGACTCTCTTGCCAACTTCATCCATTATTTGGTGTACATCCAAAATATCTTTGGCAGAGCGGACAAAGGAAAGTGCGATGAAATCCGCTCCAGCTTTTAATCCCCAGTGCAGATCTTCCTTATCTTTATCTGACATAGCAGGGACTGACACAGCTACTCCAGGAAGATTTATTCCTTTGTTGTTAGAAACCGGGCCGGGCTCAATTACCTTAGTAACAACATCACAGCCCTTAATTTCGACGACCTCAACAGTTACTTTGCCATCATCTATCAAGATGCGATCGCCTTTGCGGCAATCCCCCGGCAATCCTTTGTAGGTGGTTCCTACTCGATTTTTGGTTCCAGAAATTTCATCAGTAGTAATTGTGAAGATATCGCCACGGCTCAAATCATGAGGACCATTTTCAAATCTACCTAAGCGAATTTTCGGGCCTTGTAAATCAACCAAAATGGCGACGGGCTTACCGGCATCAGCTGCCGCTTTACGGATTAGATTGAGACGGTTTTGATGCTCTTCATATCCTCCGTGAGAAAGGTTTAATCGAGCCACATTCATTCCTGCTGCAATTAGCTGGGCCGCTTTCTCCTCAGATTCAACGGCGGGACCCATGGTGCAAACAATTTTGGCGCGGCGCATCTGGTTATTTTATGCCATTTCTCTCAGGGTGCTAAACCGTCAATGGCCTGGCGGTTGGCTCAATAGGCGCAGGAAGTTGTGTGCGTCCCATCAGTGCTTTATCTACTGCAGCAGCAGCACTTCTTCCTTCGGCAATCGCCCACACGATCAATGACTGTCCTCTTCCGGCATCGCCACAAACATAGACATCTTCAACATTAGTTTCGTAATTTTCATTGCGGGCAATATTTCCTCTTTGATCCAAGGCTAGATTGAATCCAGTTACCAATTCATTTTTCTCGACCCCAGTGAATCCCATAGCTAGAAAAACTAGATCTGCAGGAAGCTCTTTCTCAGTACCTGGAACTTTTTCAAACTTTCCATCTACCAAACGAGTTTCAACAATCTTCAAAGCCTTGAGATTTCCTTGACCATCCCCGATGAACTCCTCTGTTGAAATTGAATAGAGACGTTCGCCTGATTCTTCATGGGCACTACTAACCCGATAGAGCATTGGATAAGTTGGCCATGGCTGCGAGCTTGGTCGCTCTTCGGTTGGTCTTGGCATAATTTCAATCTGAGTAATACTTGCCGCGCCTTGACGAATTGCGGTTCCCAAACAATCTGCGCCGGTATCTCCGCCACCAAGAATAATTACATGCTTACCTTTTGCATTGATTGGGGGTTCTTGATTTAACTCGCCTAGAGCTTGTTTGTTACCCCATGGCAAATACTCCATCGCTTGGTAAACCCCTTTGTTGGAGCGGCCCGGAATATCCAAATCTCTCCATTGTGTTGCACCAACAGCGAGAACAACGGCGTCATACCTACTCTTCAACTCTTTAGCGGTTACATCAACGCCAACATTTACCCCGGCTCTGAAACGTGTACCTTCACGTTGCATCTGATTCAGACGACGATCTAAAACCGCCTTCTCCATTTTGAACTCGGGAATTCCATAACGCAATAGACCGCCAATCTTTGGCGCTCTCTCATACACCACAACGGTGTGACCGGCTCGAGTAAGTTGTTGCGCTGCTGCCAAACCTGCCGGTCCAGAGCCAATAACCGCAATAGTTTTACCGGTCATGCGATCTGGCTGCATAGGTCTGACATTTCCAGAGGAAAATGCCTCCTCAATTGTGCGCAGCTCCACTTGTTTAATGGTTACTGGATCTTGATTGATTCCTAGAACACAGGCGGTTTCACAAGGTGCAGGACATAACCTTCCGGTGAACTCTGGGAAGTTATTAGTCGCATGCAGACGATCAATTGCATCGCTTTTCTCATTACGCCAAATCAAATCATTCCACTCTGGAATTAAATTGCCGAGCGGGCAACCCTGGTGACAGAACGGAATTCCACAATCCATACAGCGACCGGCCTGCTTCTGTAGAGCACCAAACTCCTGCTCTTCATAGACTTCTTTCCAGTCCCTGATACGAACATCAACGGGACGGCGCTTCGGAGTTTCTCTACCTGTGTTTAAAAAACCTTTGGGATCAGCCATTGAGCACCTCCATGATTGCCTGCTCTGCAGAGCGTCCTTCACGCTCTGCTTTAGCAATTACATCTAACACTTTGGCGTAATCTCTCGGCATAACCATTGAGATTCGCTTTTGGGCCGCGCTCCAATCTTTCAACAACCCTGCGGCAACCTCCGAACCAGTTTCTGCAAAGAACTTAGAGATGATGGCGCGAAGTTTCTCTGATTGATCCTGGGGCACGGTTAGTACATCAACCATCTCTTTATTTACCAGATCAGGGTTCAGATCAAGTACAAATGCTCTTCCACCTGACATACCGGCCGCCAAATTCCTGCCAGTTTGACCAAGAATTACCACAGTACCGCCTGTCATGTACTCGCAGGCGTGATCACCAACCCCCTCAACAACTGCGGTTGCACCTGAATTTCTGACGCAGAAACGCTCTCCAACTATGCCACGCACAAATATCTCGCCGGTAGTCGCGCCATAGCCAATGACATTTCCTGCAATTACATTTTTCTCGGAGGCAAATTTCGCTTTCTCATCTGGTCTGACTATCACCCGTCCGCCAGATAAACCTTTGCCCAAGTAATCATTGGTATCGCCATATAAACGCAGGGTTAGACCGCGCGGAATAAACGCCCCAAGAGATTGACCTGCAGAGCCATGGAAGGTGATATCGATGGTGTCCTCTGGTAATCCAGCTCCGCCAAATCTTCTGGTGATCTCAGAGCCCAACATGGTTCCGACAGTGCGATTGCGGTTTCTAATCGTCATCTGCAACTTTATTGCTTCACCTTTTTCTAATGCCGGCTTTGCTAAATCAATCAATTCATTATCTAGAGCAGATTCCAAACCATGCTCTTGCTTTGTGGTGTTTCGTCTTGCAGCATCTTTTGCGATTGCAGGAACGGCAAGTATCGGAGAGAGATCCAATCCACTTGCTTTCCAATGATCCAAAACGGCCTGTGTATCTAAAAGCTCGACCTGGCCGATAGCCTCCTCCAAGCTTCTAAATCCTAATCTTGCTAGCCACTCTCTTACCTCTTCTGCGATGTATTCAAAAAAGGTTTCCACAAACTCTGGTTGTCCGGTAAATCTCTTTCGTAACTCTGGATTTTGTGTAGCTACCCCAACAGGACAGGTATCTAGATGACAAACTCTCATCATTACACACCCCGACACAACCAGTGGCGCAGTAGCGAAACCAAACTCTTCTGCACCAAGAAGTGCAGCAATAATTACATCGCGTCCAGTTTTCATCTGGCCATCGGTTTGCACAACGATGCGATCACGCAAACCATTGAGCAACAAAGTTTGCTGAGTTTCAGCAAGCCCCAACTCCCAAGGCGCACCAGCGTGCTTTAGAGATGTGAGAGGCGAAGCACCAGTGCCGCCATCATGACCCGAGATAAGGACAACATCGGCGTGAGCTTTGCTGACTCCAGCTGCAACTGTGCCTACACCTACTTCGGCAACGAGTTTTACATGTACTCGCGCATCTTTGTTAGAGTTTTTTAAATCATGTATTAACTGAGCAAGATCCTCAATTGAGTAAATGTCATGATGTGGCGGAGGTGAAATCAACCCAACGCCAGGGGTTGAGTGACGCACCTTTGCAACCCATGGATAGACCTTGTTGCCAGGCAGCTGCCCACCTTCACCTGGTTTTGCTCCTTGTGCCATTTTGATTTGAATGTCATCAGCATTGACCAAGTACTCACTTGTTACACCAAATCTGCCAGAGGCCACCTGTTTGATAGCAGAACGTTTGGAATCTCCATTTGGCTCGGGCTTAAATCGTGCTGGATCCTCTCCACCTTCTCCAGTATTGGATTTAGCACCGAGGCGATTCATAGCAATAGCTAATGTTTCATGAGCCTCTTGAGAGATTGAGCCATATGACATCGCTCCGGTAGAGAAACGTTTCACAATCTCTGAAACCGGCTCTACTTCATCGATTGGTACCGGAGTTCTGACGCCCTCTTTAAATGAAAAGAGTCCACGTAAAGTCATGAGAGATTTTGCTTGATTGTCGATCTTTGTGGTGTATCTCTTGAAAATGTCATAACGCTTTGACCGAGTTGAATGCTGCAATGTGAATACGGTTTCTGGATCAAATAGATG
>JBEDAQ010000125.1:0-9769 GCA_041177685.1 Actinomycetota bacterium
TCGTTTTACCGTGCCCGGCTTTAGTTTTTGGTCCTTAACGGATTGGTCTTGCGTTAAAGACCGGAAAGACATCCACAGCGCTTGTTGGGACATGAAATTACCCTAGTGCAAGCATTAGTGATTACGAGAATTGAGTTTGAACTAAACGGTAAAACCGATTGCCCTGAGTTGCTCGCGGCCATCATCGGTAATCTTGTCAGGACCCCATGGTGGCATCCATACCCAATTGATTTTTACATCAGAGACTAAATCTTGTAACACAGAGCGGGTTTGATCCTCAATTACATCCTGCAATGGGCATGCTGCAGAGGTAAGAGTCATATCAAGAACTGCGACATTAGTGTCATCTATTGAGATGTCGTAGATGAGCCCGAGGTCAACAACATTGATACCTAACTCCGGATCGATTACATCCTTCATTGCCTCTGTTACATCCGCTAGTGATGTACTCATCTCTGCTCCTTTTTTACATTACTTGTTAAAGCCAGTGATTGAGATATTGCATCTTTAGTTGCCATCCATCCCAATAGCGCGCATTTTACACGGGCGGGAAACTTTGCGACCCCTGCAAATGCCACTCCATCTTCAAGCACCGATTCATCACCTGAATCGCTACCTTTACTTTGCAACATCGCCTGGAAAGTATCGATTATTACTAGGGCGGCTGCGGAATTCTTGCCTTTTAGTAACTCAGAGACAACTGAGGTGCTGGCTTGAGATATTGAACAACCAACTCCATCCCAGGAGATCTCCGCAATGGTTCCATCAATCATTTTAAGGTTCAAAGTAATTTCATCTCCGCAAGAGGTATTCACGTGATGAACTTGAACCGTCTGATTAGGAAGCAATCCCTTATTTTGAGGGCGCTTGTAATGCTCGAGAATTACCTCTTGATATAAGGAATCTAACTCCATTAGCGCCCCAGAAAATAATCTCTAGCGCGTTCTACGCCGGTAACTAAAGCTTCTACATCGGCTAAATCATTGTAAAGATAGAAAGAGGCACGTGTAGTTGCAACAACTTTGAATTTCTTCATCAAGGGCCAGGCGCAATGGTGGCCGGTCCTTACCGCAATCCCATATTGATCTAACGCCTGACCAAGATCATGAGGATGAACTCCATCGATAGTGAAGGACACCACTCCGCCTCGTAATTCCATATTTGTAGGGCCAACAATTTTTAGTTGTGGAATTTGAGATAAGCGCTCGATACAAGCTTTGGTTAGCTCTACTTCATGTTGGTGAATCTTTTCCAAACCAATCCTATTGAGATAATCGATCGCAGCTCCTAGGCCAACGGCTTGAGCCATATTTGGGACTCCAGCTTCAAATCTCTTTGGTGCTGGAAGATATGTTGCACTTTGCATAGTAACTGTTTCGATCATCGAACCACCTGTTAAAAACGGTGGCATTTCATCAAGTAACTCCTGCTTACCCCAGAGCACTCCAACGCCGGTGGGGCCAAGCATCTTGTGCCCTGAAAATGCAATGAAATCTACATCCAATGTTTTAACATCAACAACGTAATGCGGAACGGATTGACAGGCATCTAGTACAAAATATGCCCCTGCTTTTCGCACAAACTTAGCGATCTCATTAATTGGGTTTATGGTTCCAAGGACATTTGATTGATGAGTTAGCGCAACCACCTTAGTTTTTGCGTTAATAATACTTTCGGCGTTAGACAGATCTAATCTGCCTTCATCGGTAACCGATAACCAGACCAACTCTGCGCCAGTTCTTTTTGCCAACTCCTGCCATGGAATGAGATTGGCATGATGTTCCATCTCTGACACTACGATTCGATCCCCTGCTTTGATGTGGAATTTAGAGCCAGGGTTCGCATTTCCAAAGGAGTAAGCGACCAAGTTGATGCTCTCAGTTGCAGATTTTGTAAAGATAACCTCATCAACCTTGGCGCCGATGAAGGCAGCTACCTTCTCTCGCGCCCCTTCAAAAAGCTCAGTTGCTTCCTCAGCTAACTGATGCGCTCCTCTATGGGCCGCGGCGTTGTGTTGGCTATAAAACTCACGCTCCGCATCCAGAACCGATATGGGTTTTTGAGAGGTTGCGCCACTATCTAAATAAACCAATCGATTGTTTCCGCGGATTGGGCGCTTCAGGATAGGAAAATCCGCCTGCACCGCAGAAACATCGAATTGGCTCACAATAATTAAAGATTACGCCTTAACGTACTCCGCGTAACCCTTCTCCTCTAATCTCTCCGCTAACTCTGGACCACCCTCTTCAACAATCTTTCCACCAGCAAAGACATGAACAAAGTCAGGTTTGATGTAGCGCAGAATTCTTGTGTAGTGGGTAATCAACATGATTCCCAAGTTCTGCTCTGACTTAACTCGGTTTACACCCTCAGAAACGATGCGAAGTGCATCAACATCCAAGCCAGAATCAGTTTCATCTAGCACCGCAATCTTTGGCTTGAGCAACTCCATCTGCAATATTTCGTGACGCTTCTTTTCGCCACCAGAGAAACCTTCATTAACGCTACGCTCTGAGAAAGCAGGATCCATAGCCAACTTTGACATTGCTTCCTTAACCTCTGTAACCCAGGTACGAACCTTAGGTGCCTCGCCGCGCAACGCGGTCGCGGCGGTGCGAAGGAAGTTGGCTACTGAAACTCCAGGAACCTCTACTGGATACTGCATGGCAAGAAAGATTCCCGCCTTAGCTCTTTCATCAACGCTCATCTCTAGAACATCTGCGCCATCCAATGTGACTGAGCCACCTGTGATTGTGTATTTCGGGTGACCAGCAATTGAATAAGCCAAAGTTGATTTACCAGAACCATTTGGTCCCATGATGGCATGCACTTCACCGGAGTTGATAGTTAGGTCAACGCCGCGAAGGATTTCAGTCATACCGGACTCTGTTTCAACTCCGACCTGTAGATTCTTAATTACAAGTTGTGACATGTTTTCGCTCCCGACCTTTACTTCGATGAAATCGTGACGGTATCTCCATCACGATGAACTGCAAATGTTTCTAATGACTCAACCGCTGGAGGGGTCTTTGCCTCTCCGGTGCGAAGATCAAACTCCGCCCCATGTAGCCAGCATTCAATTTTGTAATTTGAGATATCGCCTTCAGATAGAGATGCTTCAGAGTGGGTGCACATATCCGATACGGCGAACACCTCATCACCTATACGGGCCACACAGACATCTTTATCCCCCAGCGCAACCTTTTGTGGCTTGCCCTCTGGAAGTGAGGCAAAACTTAGCTGGATGTTGCTCAATTAAGCACCAACCTTTTCAAGTTGGGCGTCAATGCGAGACATCAAACGCTCTTCAATCACTTCATTGCCGATCTTGTTAATAATCTCGGTAAAGAATCCGCGAATGACAAGTCTTCTAGCATCCGCCATCGGAATGCCACGAGACATTAGATAGAACAGCTGCTCATCATCAAAACGTCCAGTAGTGCTGGCATGACCCGCTCCTACGATCTCGCCAGTTTCAATCTCTAAATTAGGAACTGAATCTGCTCGAGCGCCGTCGGTGAGCAAGAGATTCTTATTCAATTCATAGGTATCTGTACCTTCTGCGTTGCCACGTATAAATACATCACCAATCCAAACGGTTCGGGCCTGATCTCCAGCCAAAACACCTTTGTATGTCACTCGGGACTTTGCATTCGGGATTCCATGATCAACATGCACGCGATGTTCGAGGTGCTGACCATCAGTCGCGAAGTAGAGACCAAGAAGCTCTGCACTGCCACCTTGATCTGAGTATTCAACTGTCGGTAACAAACGAACCAATGACCCACCAATGGTTACGGTTATCGAGTTAAAGGTTGCATCGCGACCAACAATCGCATGATGGCGACCGAGATGAACCGCGTTGGCGCTCCACTCCTGTAGGGATATGAAGGTTAAATTTGAACCTGCTTCTAGGCGAAGTTCGATCTCTTCACCGATAGTTGCTTCGCCAGCATTTTCAACAATAACTGTGGCTTTCGAGTGCGCTCCGGCGGTAATTACCGTTCTGGAAAACTCTCCACCGTTGCCCGCTTTTCTAGCAAGAATGATGGGCTCTGCAACAACCGCCTCTTGAGCAATTTGCAGGTGAGTTACCTCAGCTACTCCAGCACGAACCCTCTGAATCACCGCATCATCAGTAGAGGATTTAGCTGGAAGTTCAGCAGCTTTAACCTTGCTGATAGCAAATCCGGGACGTGCAGCTCCGATTAGCTCAATAGAGATGCGATCTGCAACCGCAGTTGCTGGATCATGTAAACCTGCGATTCGCTTCATTGGCGTAAAGCGCCACGCCTCTTCTCTTCCAGAAGGGGCTAAATAATTGGTAGGCAATGCTGACATTAACCAACCGCTCCTTCCATTTGAAGTTCAATTAGGCGGTTTAATTCCAAGGCGTACTCCATTGGCAATTCCCGTGCAATTGGCTCAATAAAGCCGCGCACAATCATCGCCATCGCTTCATCTTCAGATAGTCCACGGGACATCAAATAGAAGAGTTGGTCATCGCTGATCTTTGAAACAGTTGCTTCATGACCCATTGAGACATCATCTTCACGGACATCAACATAAGGATAGGTATCAGATCTTGAGATCGTATCTACTAGAAGCGCATCACACTTAACGGTGCTCTTAGAATGATGAGCACCTTCCTGTACCTGAACTAGTCCACGGTAAGAGGTACGGCCACCACCACGTGCAACAGATTTAGAGATGATGGTTGAAGATGTATAGGGAGCGGCGTGCACCATTTTGGCTCCTGCATCTTGATGTTGTCCCTCTCCCGCAAAAGCGATTGAGAGAGTCTCGCCTTTTGCATGTGGTCCCATCATGAAAACAGCTGGGTACTTCATGGTTACCTTTGAGCCGATGTTGCCATCGATCCACTCCATTGTTGCGCCCTCTGCACATGTGGCGCGCTTGGTAACCAAGTTGTAGACATTGTTAGACCAATTTTGAATCGTTGTGTATCGAACGCGAGCATTCTTGCGAACGATAATTTCAACCACGGCTGAGTGAAGTGAATCCGATGAGTAAATCGGTGCGGTACATCCCTCAACATAATGAACATAGGAGCCTTCATCGGCAATAATCAAAGTTCTTTCAAACTGCCCCATGTTTTCAGTATTGATGCGGAAGTAGGCCTGTAGCGGTATCTCTACATGAACGCCCTTAGGAACATAAACAAAGGAACCGCCGGACCATACTGCGGTGTTAAGGGCAGCAAATTTGTTATCTCCTACTGGAATGACCGAGCCAAAAAATTCTTTGAAAATATCTTCATGTTCACGCAGGCCGGTATCGGTATCAAGAAATATTACGCCCTGCTTTTCTAAATCCTCGCGAATAGAGTGATAAACCACCTCTGATTCATATTGAGCAGCAACTCCTGCGACTAGGCGCTGCTTTTCCGCCTCAGGAATACCGAGACGGTCATAGGTATTTTTAATGTCTTCAGGAAGCTCTTCCCAAGAGGTGGCTTGTTTCTCTGTAGAACGTACGAAGTACTTGATTGTGTCAAACTTAATATCAGAGAGATCCGATCCCCAGTTTGGTAGAGGCTTCTTATCAAATAGAGTCAATCCTTTTAGGCGCAGATCTAACATCCACTGTGGCTCATTTTTCTTCGCGGAGATATCTCTAACAACATCCTCGTTTAGACCACGCTTAACATTGGCACCAGCTAAATCCTTATCGGACCAGCCGTATTCATACTTGCCAATACCTTCAAGTTCTGGATGGGCGGTTTGACTCATCGCGTGCTCAACTTTCTCTTGCTTATCGGTTTCTTGTCGGATGTTTTCTTATTGCCTATTTGGGGAATGAAGGTGGTGCATACTCCGTCACCATGTGCGATTGTTGCCAACCGTTGCACATGGGTGCCTAGAATCTTTGAAAAAGCATTTGTTTCCTCTTCACATAACTGCGGAAATTCAGCAGCGACATGCGCTATCGGACAATGATGTTGGCACAACTCAACACCGATGCCATGGGCATGGGTGTTCGCCGCATAGCCCTCATCACTTAAGAACTCAGCTAGGCCATCAATTCGACTTTTAGCCTTGGAGACATTCGGTAGAGATCGTTTAATAATCTCCTCGGCGCGATGTTTAGCAAACCCGGTAACTAAATGCTCTCCACTATTGGCTGCGATGTACTTGAGCGCTGATACCGCTAAATCATCATATGAATGTTCAAAACGCTGTCGCCCTTGATCGCTCATCACAAAAACCTTGGAGGGTCTACCTCGGGTGCGTGCACTTCTTAAATGTGGTTCACGTTCTTCCAAAATCCCATCGGCCACCAATTGATCTAGATGGCGACGAATTCCGGCCGGGGTGAGCTGCAACTTCTCAGCCAACGCCACCGCGGTAGAGGGCCCCGACTCCAGGATGGCGCGCGCGACCTGGTCGCGGGTTCTCATATCCTCTGGGGCGGCGGTTTTCACAACGGAATTGTTGCGTAATTCATGGCGCGACGCCACTTGAGAAATCGGCCCGAGACATAGGCTCTGCCCGTGACAACAAAGTTGGGTGGAACCACGACCGCGCTGCGGCGACTGGCCAATCTCATGGTTTTCACACAATCTGCGATTGTCGTCACCGGCGGAGCGGTTCGCATTACCGGTTCCGGGCTGGGATGTTCAACATGGCCAGAGTGCACACCAGGCTCCTACACCCCAACGCCAGATCAACCCGAAGCTCCGCTACACGCTTGGATTGAATTCGGAAATCGTTTACTTACTTTTGTCCTACTGCTAAACGCATTGATGTTAATGATCTCAATACTGCGAAATCGTCGTAAAGATTTGAGAAAAATGGGCGGTTTTCAAATCATCGGTATATTGGCACAAGGCGTGCTCGGAGGTATAACGGTGTTAACGGGATTAAACCCCGCAACCGTGGCAGCCCATTTCTTGCTTTCCATGGTTCTGATAGCTGGAGCGCTCTCCTTAAGACAGCGCATATATGAAAAGACACCAAGTTATTTGATTTTGATTCCAACAGTTAAAAAATTGATGGCACTACATTTAATCCTAACCTGCGCAGTTCTCTCTGTTGGAACTATTGTCACTGGAAGTGGACCTCATGCCGGCGATACAACCGCCGAACGTTTCAATCTAGATGCCAAGACGATGTCATGGATTCACGCAGATTTAGTAATTGCACTTATTGGGGTAACTATTGCTTTACTTATTGCGGTTCGCCTCGGCGAGAGTGAGGCGACCAAAAAGATTGTTAATAAAAAAGTTCAGGTGTTTCTTGCGGTTGCTTTATCGCAAGGCGGCATCGGCTACCTGCAGTACTTCACCGGCCTTCCCGAGGTGCTTGTAGCCATGCACCTCGTTGGTGCGGTACTGGTTTGGATCGCAGCCTGGAACTTAGCGATATTAGGAAATTTAATGGGTCGTAAATTAGATGAAATTTCCGGTCCAGCACTGAATCGAGAGGGATGAGTATGTATCCAATAAGAAAACCTTGGTCAGCTCTGGATGATCAGGCAGTAGCTGTTGCGCGCGCCCTCTCCATGGATGCGGTTCAGAAGGTGGGCAATGGACACCCAGGTACTGCCATGTCTCTAGCTCCAGTTGCGTATACGCTTTTTCAAAGATTTCTCCGCCATGATCCGAAAGACCCGAATTGGATCGGCAGAGATCGATTTATTCTCTCTTGCGGCCACTCTTCATTGACCCTATATATTCAACTTCTCTTTAGCGGATATGGATTGTCGTTAGATGATTTAAAGGCTTTCCGTACTTGGGGTTCATTAACTCCGGGACATCCTGAGTATGGCCACACTGCAGGTGTTGAAACAACTACCGGCCCGCTGGGACAAGGTGTAGCTAATGCTGTTGGCATGGCCATGGCGGCTCGCTACGAAAGAGGTTTACTAGATCCAGACGCAAAATGGGGCGGTTCTCCATTTGATCACAATATTTGGGTCATCTGCAGTGATGGTGACCTTCAAGAAGGTGTCAGCACTGAAGCATCTTCTTTAGCAGGTACACAACAACTCGGAAATCTAAAAGTAATTTATGATGACAACCGCATCTCTATTGAAGGTGATACGCATTACGCATTCACTGAAGATGTTTCAGCTCGCTATCGTGCCTACGGTTGGGAGGTATTAGAGGTCGCAGCCTTAAGCAATGGTGATGTAGATCGAGATGCTCTAGAGCAAGCGATGGAGAAATCTATTCAGATCACCAATAAGCCTGTTCTGATCAGATTAAAAACCGTTATTGCCTGGCCTGCTCCCAAAGCACGCAACACCGCAAAATCTCATGGTTCTGCGTTAGGTGCTGATGAGGTTGCTGCCACAAAAGTAGAACTAGGTTTACCCGCTGAGGATTTTTACTATCCAACTGCGGTAAAAAATCATGTTGAAGAGGTTGCACAGCGCGGCGGCGATTTAAGGAAGAGTTGGGATAGTGAATTTGCCAGCTGGAGTAAAGCAAATCCAGCTAATGCTGAACTCCTCAAGCGGTTAACTAATAGAGCTCTCCCCCAAGATTGGAATGCAGCACTACCTTCTTACAACAGCGATAAAGAGGTTTCTACCCGCAAAGCTTCGGGTGACACTATTAATGCTTTGGCTAAGAAACTCCCCGAGCTTTTTGGAGGCTCTTCAGATTTAGCGGAAAGTAACAACACCACTATTGAAGAGGGTGGCTCATTCCTGCCGGTCACATCCAGCATGAAAGGGGCCAACCCCTACGGACGCATTGTGCACTTTGGAATCAGAGAACATGCCATGGGGGCGATCCTCAATGGAATGGCGTTGCATGGATTGGTTCGTCCCTTTGGTGGAACATTCCTAGTTTTCAGCGATTACATGCGTGGTGCGGTTCGACTATCAGCGTTAATGAACTTACCAGTCACATATGTCTGGAGCCATGACTCAATTGGCCTCGGTGAAGATGGACCTACCCACCAACCTGTAGAGCACATCGCAGCGCTGCGGGCGATTCCCAATCTAGAGGTGATCCGTCCAGCTGATGCTAATGAAGTTGTTTACTGCTGGCAGGAGATTCTGAAACGTAACAAACCTGCAGGGATTCTGCTTTCCAGGCAAAATCTTCCGGTTATTGATCGCAGCAACCATGCCGCGGCTACAGAGGCAGCGCACGGCGCGTATGCACTAAACCAAGTTACAAATCCAGATGTTATTTTGATTGCCACCGGCTCAGAGGTTTACCTAACCTTGAAAGCAGCGGATTTGTTAAAAGATGAAGGAATTGAAGCACGCGTTGTTAGCGCTCCATGTCTGGAGTGGTTCAACCAACAAGATTCGACCTACAAAGAAAAAGTATTACCCAAGCAGGTAAAAGCCCGCGTTAGCGTGGAGGCTGGCATCGCGCAGGGTTGGCGAGATTACATAGGTGATTACGGCGTAACTGTTTCGCTGGAGCACTTCGGCGCCTCAGCCTCTGCCGGAGTTTTATTTAAGGAGTTTGGTTTTACGCCCGAGAAAATCGCAGCTGCCGCCAAACAAAGTATTGCAAACACCAAGAACTGAAGGGGTGCATAATGCATAAGATTTTGCAACAGATTACCGAAGCGGGCACCTCAATCTGGCTGGATGATTTATCTAGAGAGCGCTTAGTTATCGATGGTAAGTCAAGAAATCTTGGCGGCTTGATTAATCAAGAATCGGTCCTCGGCGTAACAACCAATCCAGCGATATTTTCCTCTGCTATCGCCAACTCCTCTCTATACGCGCAAGACATCTCAAATCTAGCCCGGAAAGGTTTGGGAGCTGAGGCGATCAT
>JBEDAQ010000126.1:0-14212 GCA_041177685.1 Actinomycetota bacterium
AGAGCGCGTTTGAACCCTCAACTAGATGACGAAATGGCATGGGCAGAGCGTACTCAAAGTTATTTGTTCAGATAAACCGCCAGCTCTTGGTATGCCCGCCGCAGGGCACTTCGTGGAGAAACCTCTAGAACCGATGCGAATCTTCCTTGTGCCCTATCCATAAGAGAGTAATCAGCTGGGATTAGAAAGCTCCTACCTTCTGAGTTGAATTCATTTATCTTTTTTTGAAAACTTCTCCGAACACCCTGTTGCCTTGAGGAAGAACTTAGCTTGTTCAATACATAGGTAATTTTCATATTGGGAACCATCGCTTGTAACTGCAGGGAAAATCCCTCCATCTGCTGCAAACTGTGACTCTCCGGGCCCGTTACAAAAACCAACTCTCTACAGCTTTGCATGAATTCAGCAAAGTTTCTCCCGGCAGCTCTCCTATCACTTAAGGAGACTTCAAGATCTGGTGCGCTACCTAAATCTAAAATGCTTAAAGTATTTGGATTCACCAGTAGAGCTTCATCTGAACTATCGGAACGATTATCTACTACAGATAGATGATCACTCATCTTCACTTGATACTGATCCCTCTTCATACCCAATAAATGCATCAGATCCCTGCGGTACGGATTAACATCATTTAGTGATACGTGACGAGATAGCGACAATTCCGCTGCCAGATTGAGTGCCACCGAAGTAATACCCGGTGATGCCCAACTTCCGGTAATTCCAATTGCATTTCCCAATGTTTTAATAATCTGGCTGCTCTTTACCGTTTCAACTCTCCGCAGCCTTTCATATACCAACTCAAACAATAGCTCTGGTTTTGGAGCAGTCTCCCCATTCAAAATTAAGTAAGAGATACTCTCCGAGAGATACTTTCTAAGCTCCCCAAATTTCGAAGCGAACACTTCATCCATAACCAGCAAATAACGGTGCTCAACCTGACAACCTTTCAAGACGGTTTCTAGAGAGCTAAAAGTCAAGGCCCGAAAGTGAAGCGTGAACTCCCTTTGGGTCAAGCTCTCGATAACTGAATCTTCTACCTGAAAGTTTGAAATTGCAGTGATTAGTTCAATTCTCATAAGGTTTTAACTAAGACAAAATCATTTTTGGGCATCGAGGAAATTATCTCGCCTACCAATTGTTCTGGAACCAATAAGGTAACCGCTATCTCTCCACCTAATTTGCCAGACTCTGAGTCAATGCCAGAAATCCCTACTGAAGAGAGCAATAAATCCGCTTTTGATTTTAGGTTTTCTTGAGTTACAGAGAGCTGCTCTTTAGGCACCGCATATACATCTACTATTTGACCGGTTTTGATTTGGTAAGGCAAACGATTTACTGGAATTGATATCGGAACCTCTCTCAAATCGGTATTTGGCTCGGTGGTGACCGCATAAGCTGGAATCAACTCCGCGGCTCCTATGGGACGAACCACATAACTACCAAGAATTGAATTCATTCCATCTAGATAGTACTGAGCATTTTTGGGCATTAGAACCTGAGTCTGTTCAATATCCTCATCTTGAATTACAGAACCAGGAGCTAAATCCTTTGTTGCACTCCAAACTGTAACCATGCGATTTGTAGAGCTGGAGATTAAATAGGCCGAGACAAATGATGTGCAGATCAGCAAAATTCCAAAAGCTAGCCTGAGATTGAAGTTAACTCTTATTTGAGAAAGAGATCTAATCTGATTTACCGGTTTGTCATTTTTGAGTTTCTGCTTCATGGCAGATAAATACACTGCCAATACAGCCTAGAAAGAGTTATCCACAGATCTCTTGATTCATTAAGGTCTATCTCATACTTAAGTATGAGGTATTTAAAAACCTGTTGAGCCACGCTGAGCCGATGAACCATGCTGATCTTTACTTAGAAAATAATTTGGATGACTTCATTCCACACCCAACTCTGCAATTCTTCAATGATTCACAAGGTGGCCCAGATATTTGTCAACGCTCCAACAAGCTTTACCTGGTTCCCACAACTCACGGGGAGAGCTACGACCCTGATTTTGCTCCAAACCCCTCATCACTTGCCGAGCTTCCCAATCTAGAGCGTTGGACTTTGACCTATGTAGTAAGTGCAATCGAAATAATGGCTGGGCGGCGTCCAGTACAACAACTGGCGCGCTCCACACATCGATTTACCTACAACTCTTTACTTCGAAACATTGGATCGGTTTCAGATTTACCGAAGATAAAACGTATACATAGAAATCAACCCATTGAAGGTGTTGTTGAACTAACCGCAATCTTGTCTTTCAAAGATCGGGTGCGCGCCCTCATAGCTAGGTTTGAGGGCGTAGATAAGAAGTGGCTGTGTACCGAGCTTGAGCTGTTATGAGGCGCCGTGGCAACGCTTGTACTTTTTGCCAGAGCCACAAGGACACGGTGCATTTCGTGAAGTTCCACCATCTCCTGCAGCACCACTCGCTGTAGCGACTCCACCGGATTCACTTGGAGCGGAGTAACGCAGAGCCTGATTTTGATTTGGCTGAGCTACACCTTTGGCCTCTGCCTGTTGATTTTCAATCTTCACCTCAACATTAAATAGGAAACCAACCATCTCCTCTTTAATAGCATCCATCATCGCGGAAAATAACTCGTATCCCTCTTTTTGGTACTCAACAAGTGGATCACGTTGCGCCATTGCGCGTAGGCCAATTCCCTCTTGCAGATAATCCATTTCATAGAGATGTTCGCGCCATTTGCGATCGAGAACTGACAACAAAATCTTGCGCTCTAAATCTCTGGTTACTTCAGCGCCGAGCTCCTGTTCTCTCTTCTCATAAGCAGCGAATATGTCATCGATAATCCGTTGGGCTAAATACTCTGAATCCAAACCAGAGCGTCCACCTGCTTCACTCTCTAACTCTTGATAGGAGAAGGAAATCGGATAAGTGGATTTGAGAACGGTCCAGAGTTGTTCGAGATCCCACTCCTCTGGGAAGCCCTCGCTGGTTGCGGCAGATACATATCCGCGGATTGTGTCCTCGATAAATGTTGCTACCTGCTCTTTGATATCGGCACCTTCAAGAACTTCGCGGCGTTCGCGATAAATAACCTCACGTTGACGATTCATTACATCGTCATATTTCAAAACATTTTTACGCATCTCAAAGTTCTGCGCTTCCACCTGTGTCTGAGCAGATTTGATGGCGTTAGAGACCATCTTGGACTCGATTGGGGTGTCCTCCGGAATACCTGCTGCGTTAAGGAAACGCTCTACTAAGGCAGAGTTAAAGCGTCGCATTAACTCATCTTGCAGAGAGAGATAAAAACGTGATTCACCAGGATCGCCTTGGCGACCGGAACGACCTCTTAACTGGTTATCAATGCGACGAGACTCATGTCTTTCGGTGCCCAAAACATAAAGTCCCCCAAGGGCAACGACCTCATCATGTCCTTTGGCGACCGCAGCTTTTTGTTTTGCTAACTCCGCTGGCCAAAGAGATTCATACTGTTCTGGATTATCAACTGGTGAAACTCCTTGACGTTGCAAATCATAATCCGCCATGAATTCAGGGTTGCCGCCCAACATAATGTCAGTTCCGCGACCGGCCATATTTGTAGCAACAGTGACCGCTCCAGCCGTACCGGCGCGGGCAATAATCGCAGCTTCACGCTCATGCTGTTTGGCATTGAGGACTTCATGCGGAATACCTTTGCGGCGCAAAGTTTGTGACAACAACTCAGATTTTTCCACGCTAACAGTTCCGACAAGTACCGGTTGACCCTTACGGTGGCGCTCAACAATGTCATCGGCTACCGCCTCAAACTTCGCAGCCTCAGTCTTGTAAACCAAATCTGGTTGATCAATACGCTGCATATTCTTATTGGTAGGAATTGGAATTACACCCAACTTGTAAATCTGTAGGAATTCCGCTGCTTCCGTCATTGCGGTACCGGTCATACCTGCCAATTTGTCATACAAACGGAAGTAGTTCTGCAGGGTAATAGTCGCCAAAGTTTGGTTTTCATCTTTAATGTCAACTCGCTCCTTGGCCTCTAAAGCTTGGTGTAAACCCTCGCTATAACGTCGCCCTGATAAAACACGGCCAGTGTGTTCATCAACAATTAATAACTCGCCATTCATGATCACATAGTCGCGATCCTTTTTGAATAGCTCTTTGGCTTTAAGTGCGTTATTTAGGTAGCCAATCATCGGCGTATTTACCGATTCGTAGAGGTTTTCAATGCCTAGCATCTCCTCAACTTTGGTTACGCCGGCATCTAGAATTCCAGTGTTTCGCTTCTTTTCATCGACCTCATAATGCTCACCGCGAATCAGGCGTTCAGCTACCTTTGCAAACTCCACATACCACTTGGTGGCTTTATCAGCCGGACCGCTAATAATTAGAGGGGTACGGGCCTCGTCAATCAAAATTGAATCTACTTCATCGACGATGGCGAAGTTATGTTCGCGTTGCACGCAATCAGCTAAATTCCAAGCCATATTGTCACGCAGATAATCAAAGCCAAACTCATTATTTGTTCCATAAGTAATGTCTGCGGCATATTGCATGCGGCGTTCTGCTGGGGTCATTGACGCCAAAATGACACCAACTTTTAGACCTAGAAAACGATGAATACGTCCCATCCACTCGCTATCACGCTCTGCCAGGTAATCATTTGTGGTGACGATATGAACCCCAAGACCAGTTAAAGCATTTAGATATGAAGGAAGTGTTGCCACCAAAGTCTTTCCTTCACCGGTGCGCATTTCGGCGATGTTGCCGCGGTGTAATGCGGCACCACCCATGATCTGAACATCGTAATGACGCTGACCTAATGTTCTCTTTGAGGCCTCTCTAACTACCGCAAATGCTTCAGGAAGAATGTCATCTAAATCCTCACCTTGATTAAGTCGGTCTTTGAACTTATCGGTCATAGCGCGCAATTGCTCATCACTCATGGCAGTAAAAGTTGCTTCATGAGAGTTAACTTCTACAACAATCTTCTCGAGTTGTTTCAAAGCCCGACCTTCGCCGGCACGAAGAATCTTGTCCAGAATTGCGACCACTTGTCAGCCTTCCATGGGTTGTTTCAAGGTAGGTTCCTTAGGGGGCTATCGTATTAGTAGGTGATGGGCCGATGCACATGCGGTTGCTGCGCCCAAAACTGTCATTTTTCTCTCTCTGAGGGCGGATTCGGCGCTCAAGAGAGTGGCTCCAGAAGTGACAACATCATCAATCAAGATAATCTGCTTATTGGTGATTTCCTCAATTTCTCGGTCATTTCTAATCATCTGAAAAGCATTATTTAAGTTGGCATTTCTTTGCTCAAAATTCAATTTGGATTGATCAAGCACCGTTCTACTGTGCTTTAAAACCTCTTTCCATTTAATCGATCTGAACCCCCTACGCTTAAGTTCGTTGGTAGAGATCTGCAAAATGGGGTGAAGAAAAGAGCCACCTCTCCTGCGAATCGCTTTCTTAGAGGATGGAATCGGTACGAGAACACAAGAGTTCAAATCAACTCCTTCGCTCCAAGAGATTATCGATCTGGTTAAAGCATTAGCTAATAGCTTTTGGGCACTCCGCAAACCATCTTCTTTTGCTTTTAACACGACGCTCGAAATCTCATTGCTGTACGGAACGGTTGCGTGAATTTGCAAAGTGTTAATAGTGAATCTCGTAGGAGAGGATTGCCATGGTGTGATGCACTCTGCACAAACATCTACAAACTCTCTTTGGCAAACTATGCAGAGTTCAGGGAATACCAAACTCCGTAAACCATCTACAACTTCTCGTAAACTTTTTGAAATCATAGAAAGATATCTGATCAAAGATCAGTGTTATGGTAAAAAGTGAAAACTATTTTGTGGGAATCTCTGAAAGTGGAAACTCAGTAAATACTGAACCAGTTAACTTTGGCAGAGTCAAAACAAAGTTAGAACCTTTGCCCAACTCTCCCCACACCTTGATGACACCACCATGCAGCATGGCATCTTCTCTGGCGATTGCTAGACCAAGACCCGTGCCTCCTCTTTCGCGGGAGCGGGAAGGATCGGCTCGCCAAAAACGATCAAAGACTCTTTCAATCTGGGATTCAGTTAATCCAACTCCGTAATCACGAACTGAAATTGATATTGCTGACTCGTTTTCTTTAATGGTCAGGTGAATGGGTTTGCCCTCCGAGTGATCAATTGCATTTGCCAAAAGGTTTCTCATGATGCGCTCTAACCGTCTGGAGTCAGCCTCTATAAGTACAGGATGCTCCGGGCAGCTGAGATGGAATTGGGCTGCCCTCTCCTTGGAGGCTATTCCTAGATCATCTACACAGCGCCGAACCAATGAAATAGCATCGATTTGATCTAAAGAAAGTGTTGCTACTTGAGCATCAAATCTACTTACCTCAAGAAGATCGGAAAGCAGATTTTCAAATCTATCAATCTGAGATACCAATAATTCGGCACTGCGAGAAATATTGGGATCAAAGCCATCCTTTGCGGAATGGATAACATCAGATGCCATTCTGATTGTTGTTAAGGGGGTGCGAAGCTCGTGAGAGACATCTGAAACAAATCTATGCTGTAGGCGAGAGAGATTCTCTAATCGAGAGATTTGTTGCTCAAGAGTGTCAGCCATCTCATTAAATGCCTGGCCTAATCGGGCGACTTCATCCTCTCCTTTAACCTCCATTCGTTTCGATAAATCTCCAGAGGTCAACTGCTCAGCGATTTCAGCGGCATATTTTACCGGCCTGATTACTTGGCGAAGAACCACAGATGCAACAATCATAATCAAAGCTACAAGAAGGGAACCAGTACCCCACATAGACCTACCAATTAAATCAATGGTCCGTTGCTGGGCATCAAAACCAAAAAGTACATACATCTCATACTTGCCTACTTTTGGCAGAGTTAATTGTCTACCGATTACTATGCCGTTTAAGCTCTCGCCATTTACATATACCAAATTCGTTTTACGCCAAACCAATTGATCACTACTTCTAACCCTCTCCCTAAACTGAGGCGATATTGAACTTGGCTCAAGGAAATTGGAGGTTGAAACAGCAGGTATACCGCGAATCTCTCGGTCGGAACTCTGCAGCAAGGCAACCTCACGGCCTGATTCCTTTGCGCTTAAATTGCTGGAGTTAACAATCTCGGAAATCAATGACTTGTAATCAGTTGTAGTGCTAACCCCCGAGACGATAAACCTGTAATCAGCATATTGAATTGCAGATTGCGCTTCGGAGATTGAGGCATTTATCTTTTCATCAAAGATTCCATCAGATATGCGACCATATAGATTCGAGCCAAGAAGATAGATAATTGCGATAGAGATTAAACCCGAAACCGCAAAAACTCTACGGAATAGCGATTTGCGAAAATAACTTGGTACAAACACGCAAATTCCAGTTCCTGATTAGCCTCTGTGGCCTGTTGCGCCTGCTTTATAGCCAATGCCACGAACTGTATTGATAATCGTTGGATTTTCCGGGTCATGTTCGATTTTGGCCCGCAATCTCTGAACATGAACATTCACCAACCTGGTATCGGTTGAGTGTCGATATCCCCAAACCTCGCCCAACAAAGCCTCTCGCGTAAAAACTCGGCCAGGCTCTTTTGCTAGAGCCACGAGTAAATCAAACTCTAATCTAGTAAGTGGAATCTCTTTTCCGCCACGGGTAACAGTGTGTTCAACAATGTCGATAGCCAGATCGCCAATTGTTAGATTGCTGGAAATCTCTCCACCGGCACGACGCAATCTTGTTCTAATACGCGCTACCAATTCAGAAGGTTTAAATGGTTTGACCATGTAATCATCAGCACCGGCCTCTAAACCTTTTACGATGTCATGGGTATCGCTTTTTGCTGTGAGCATGACGATAGGCACTCGTACCGATTGCTTGCGAATCTGTTTGCACACCTCGATGCCATCCATGCCTGGCAACATAATGTCTAACAAAACTAAATCTGGTGGGTTGTTGCGAAAAACCTCAACCGCTTCATCGCCTCGACTTACTAGATCTACCTCAATGCCAACGCCATTCAAAACAATGCCGAGCATCTCAGCAAGATCTTGGTCGTCATCGACGACCATAACTGAGGTCATTAGCTGCCGTGCTTCCAGGAGTTCAAATACTCAACCTGGATTGGAGTCAAGGTGTCGATCTTTGCACCCATGCTCTTTAGCTTTAAGGAAGCAACCTCTTTATCAATTTCGGTTGGAACGTAATGAACACCAGGAGTTAGGTTTTTGGCATTCTTCACCAACCACTCTGCTGTGAGAGCTTGATCAGCAAATGACATATCCATAACGACAGCTGGGTGACCCTCTGCCGCACCTAGATTTACCAATCTACCCTCGGCGATAAGCAATAGACGATTGCCGTTGGAAAGAACATACTCATCGGTTTGATGGCGAATACGTGGATTCTTCTTGGTATTTTTCTCCAGCCAAGCAACATCAATCTCAATATCAAAATGGCCAGCGTTAGCCAAAATCGCTCCATCTTTCATAACCGCAAAATGTTCCGCGGTCAGTACTGTGCGATTTCCAGTTACCGTTACAAAGACATCACCAATTTTGGCTGCCTCAAGCATTGGCATGACTCGATAACCCTGCATTAGAGCATCCAACGCCTTGGTTGGATCAATTTCAGTGATGACAACATCGGCACCCATACCACGGGCGCGCTCTGCGACACCCTTTCCGCAATAACCAAAACCTCCGACAACAAATACTTTTCCGCCCAATAGTTGGTTGGTAGCGCGGAAGATTGCATCGACAGTTGATTGTCCAGTTCCGTAGCGATTATCGAACATATGCTTGGTGTCTGTGTCATTTACAGCAATCATTGGAAATGTCAACGCACCATCCTGTGCCATTTGCTGCAATCTGATTACACCGGTGGTTGTCTCTTCACAACCACCCGCAATATTCGGTAGTAACTCTTTGCGGGTTGTGTGCAAAGTATTTACCAAGTCACAACCATCATCAAAAACTTGATGTGGCTCAATATCTAGCGCAGCATTGATGTGCGCGTAATAACCATCACGATCTACAGCGTTACGGGCAAATACGCTGATGCCATATTCGTGGACCAACGCTGCAGCGGTGTCATCTTGAGTCGAAAGTGGGTTTGATGCGCATAGTGCAATCTCTGCACCGCCGGCTTTCAAAGCGCGCATTAGATTCGCAGTTTCTGTAGTAACGTGCATGCAGGCAGAAAACCTAATTCCATTGAATGGCTTCTCTTTTTCAAATCTCTCACGGATCTGCGCAAGAACCGGCATGTTGCGTTCTGCCCACTCAATGCGCTTTTTGCCCTCTGCGGCTAGCGCTGGGTTAGCGATGTCATGTTTTGGCGTAGTTGCGGTAGCTAGATTCACTTGGTTAAATCCCCTTCGAGAGCGCTGAATTTTGGCTTAGTTTAGCGGTTTGCCATAAGCCGCAACACCAGCTCTTGAAGCTTCAGCATCTCCGCTTCAGAGCGCGCCTCTACATTCAACCGCAATAATGGCTCGGTATTTGAGGGTCGAACATTGAAAGACCAATCAGCAGCAGAGACCGTTAGACCATCTAAATCATCAAAAAGTATTGGTTCATTTGACCCAATTGAATCTGAATCTGAGAAGTGCTCCCGAATTTGAGCAATAGTCCGTAGTGGATCTGAAACCTGAGTATTTATTTCACCACTTAGATAGTAAGTGTTGTACTTGAGCATTAACTCAGAGAGCGGTGTTTGAGTGTCCAATAGCGCGGCTATAGCGTGCAATGCCGCCAGCATTCCAGAGTCCGCACACCAAAAATCCTTAAAGTAGAAGTGGCCAGAGTGTTCTCCACCAAAGACCGCATCATGATCGGCCATCATTTTCTTTATGTAGGAGTGTCCGACTCGACTCTTGAGTGGCACACCGCCGTTTTCAATAATTACTTCAGGTACCGCTCGGGAGCAAATAAGGTTGTAAATCACTGGTGCGCCAGGAGATTTCTTTAGCTCACGCTCAGCTATTAATGCTGTTAGAGCAGATGGCGAAACTAAATTTCCTTTCTCATCTACTAGGAAACATCTATCCGCATCCCCATCAAAAGCCAGTCCAATGTCCGCCGATTTTTCTCTTACTAATTCTTGCAAATCAACCAAATTTTTGGCCTCAATGGGGTTGGCTTCATGGTTTGGAAATGTTCCATCTAACTCAAAGTAGATTCCATCTACCTGTGCATTTATTTCCCGCATTACCGCAGGAGCGGTATGACCACCCATTCCATTTCCTGCATCTATAGCAATTCTTAAAGGACGGCCCTGATAGTTATTATCAAAGATATTTTTGGGAAACAAGGAAAATAGATAAGAGACGTATTCGGGCAACAAATCACGTTGGGTTTCCTTTCCAACTGGCCTATTAGGAATTGGGAAGCCTTCCTGAAGAGAGCCGATTATCTGGTTCTTTATCCATAGCAAGCCAGACTCTTGACCGATTGGCTTCGCACCACTTTTACACAACTTAACCCCGTTATATGCAGCTGGATTGTGGCTTGCCGTAAACATTGCGCCGGGTAGATTTAAATGACCGGAAGCGAAATAAAGCTGATCAGTTGATGACAAACCAATTCTTATTACATCAAGCCCTTGAGAGGTTACCCCGTCAGAAAAAGCAGTGGCCAAATCTGGAGAGGAGGGACGCATATCTTCACCGACAATAACTGTGGCAGGTTCCCGCTGCGCCTCTACGAACTTTGCAAAAGAGATTCCTAGTGCAAAGGCACAATCAACTGAAAGTTCATCATCAACTAAGCCGCGGATGTCGTAGGCCTTGATAATTCTATTGATGATTTCAAGATTCATTTTTGATCAATCTTGTTTTGGAATAGAGCGAAGATGGCCTCTCCTACCAATTTCAGGTGCTAAAGGCTGCGCGTTACTCTCTTGTTTTGCAACTTGGCGGATTGCTTCAGCAATAGCCAAAATATCTTGGGTGGATTGTTTTGGCGCTGGGAGATCAGATTTATTCTGAATAACACTCCAACCCTTTGGAACTGTTAACTTCTCTGAGTGTTGTTCACAGAGATCATATGCATGAGGTTCTACAAAGGTGGAAAGCGGTGCCAACACCGCACTGGAATCGGCATAAATGTAAGTCAGTGTCATCACCGCATTGGATAAACAGCCCGATCTAGTGCAGCGTCGACCGACCACGCTGGGAAGCTGTGAATTGCTCCGATGGGAGTCAGCACCACTATTACTGGTCATGGCGTGAGATTAGTCTGATAATCCTGTAAAAACTTGGATTGGCGGGTAATCAAGTCGCTCTCACTCAAGCAGTTCCTCTATCTAGTTGGTTGAATCACCGCGATATCAGCAATTGGTTTAGAAGCGCTCTCCAGGCTTGTACCGGAGGCTAAGAGAAGATGGGTGACCCCATCCCTTGAGATCCAATTCATGGCCGCCCTGGCGCCGGTTTGATTAGTAAAGGTCATTAACCGTGTGTTGGGCGGAACCTTCCAACTCAAAACTTCATCGCCAATCAGACTCTTGCTGAACTGCTTTCCTTTGTTATCTCGCCAATTCACAATGACTTGAATCCGTTCAGCGACAAAGGTAACTGTGGGCTCTAATCCATACAGGTTCAAGGCAACATTTCCAAAACTTTGTGAAGGTGCACTCCACATAAAGTCAGATACCGCACCACTCTTTACAGAAGTAAGTACTCCGGCAACCACTGGTGCCGAGCTCGAAATCTTGAGCGCAAAAGTTTTGCTGCCCATATCTACGGCAGATAAATCCAAGTCCTTTACCTGCTGGGCTTCAAGTTTCACATCATCAAACCCAACTGGAATAAAAACGCCTTCAGGCGATACAACTTCTATACTGACATTTGCATCTACCTGGCCAGTACTCATAATCCTCACGGTGTGAACGGCTTTGCTGTTTCCGCCGTATCGAACTGGCAAGGATGCAATGACAAGAGATTGCTCAGCTTTGGAAATGGGAGCCACAAAATCAGCACCGATGTTGTTAAGGCCGCGAACCCTCTCATCTAAGAGATAACCAACTACACGTCCACTTCGAGTCTCAGCCTTCAAGACTATTCGCGTTGCACCTGGATCAAAACTATCAACTCTGATGACTTTTTCCGAAGATGCTTTGATGGTTATCGGCACCGTAGCGCCACGACCATTTTCTGAGAAACTCGTAACATCAACAATGGCATCTCCAAGTCCGCTATTTACCAAAACTAATTTAGATTGACTCGTAACATTTGCGGTGCCACCGACAAACCAAGCCGTTTTGCTGCTGTCAGAACAGGTGAGAGCGGCGGTCCAGCGATTTGCCTTGGATTGAATTTGCGTGACATTGGTGGAGGTTCCATCTACAAATAGGGCGTTCTGGGAGATGGAGTAACTGCCCTTCCCATTCTTTCTAAGTTTGGAATTAGGTTGGGAAAGTTCGCGAATCAAAGTGCTTTTACTGGGAAGCAAATTTGTTGAACGGGCATCCCCAATGGATCCGGGGCAGACCGTTGACGCATAACTTTGAGTGATCTCGCTTGATGACCCAGTCTGCGGCAACAAGTAGGCGATATGAGCCGCAATGATAAAGAAAAGTAGGGCGAATGAGGCTCGGGTTTCTTTCACGATAACTCCTCCTCACGCATCTGACTTCTCTTGCGCCGTGCTGGAAGAGCGAGAATTACCAAAGTAATTAAGGTGATTAGCTGAAGTGATATCCAACCGCGTCGTGATGTTGCATCGTGGAAGATAATGAATTCTCCAGGTTCGGAAACTCTAAATCTTGGAATCCCATTCTCTGTAACGGTCGCTTGAACGTAGGTTCCATTTAGTAATAACCTCCAGCGATTGTCGTATTTTTCTGTGATTACGATGGTTCCGGTTGTTGTCAGAGAACCTTGCGCGCCAATATCTCCACTTGGTAGCACCGAATACATTCCATCGTCAGACAGGAATGAGATGTGTCCCAAAGCGCCCGGGACTTTCCAAGAAATACCTTCATTTGTGTCTGCTGCTCTTGTAAATCCACCTGCCCCATCAATTGTTCTTACCAGATCATCATCTAATGGGCGGGACATAAATATGTAGCGGATTCCAAACTCGGCAAAGACTTGGCTACTTGAGACCCCAGAACCGGCAACTAGATCATTAATTGCCTTGGTCACTACAGGAGAAAGTCCAGTGATTACATCCGGCTCTCCAAGTTTTAGATCACCATCTCTAGCAATAAAATAATTAATCCGACCTCCATTATTTCTAATAACTAAGGTTTTGAATTTATCGACAGTTTGGGCATTTGCGCTCAAAAATGCTGGTAGTGCCGAGTTTTGCTTAGTGTGCAGTGGAGTTTTAGAGGCGCCTGAAACCCACCAAGTTGCCGAGGATAAAATTGAAAACGTCGCAAGTACGCTGGTAACTCCGAGCAATACATGACGATAGTCAATGTGTGATTCAGACAGACTTGGAACATAATGATCGACCATTGTTACTGCCGCCAATAAAGCGGTTAAAGTTGGAATTACCAGCAGCGAACCTACCCATAGACTTTCGGCTTCAAAACTGCCGTGACCTGCAATCTGTCTTGAGCCTAAAATGGCAGCCAGGCCAATAAAAAACAGCGCAATCTCACCTAAGCGCGCTGTTTTGCTTACAAAGGTAGCAATTAAAGCGATCAACAGAATCGGAGAGATCATCCAAATTGGTGGCGCACCCAAACCGCCTGGGTTCGCCAAGATAATTGAGAAAACTTCACCGCCCCCAATCGTTAGACCTGGGTCTAAGAGGATTCTCGATGGGTGCAGAATGAACTCCAATGACCAGGGCGCATTTACGATTATTGGCGTGGCAATGAGAGCAATACGACGAGAATTTTTGCGATCAAATAACTCTTTAGATAATGGATTTATTTTTGAATTGAAAGCGACAACATCAAAAATCACCAAAATAAACTGCCATAAAACAATTGTCATAAAAGCTAGCGGTGAAAAGGCGCAGACAATTGAAAGCAATAATGCTAGCCACCAGGTCTTGCGCCAGCCTAGATTTTCTAGCTGCTCTAATCCAAAAAGTGCACGCACAAACCAAGGTCCAATAACAACCAATACGACTGTTCCGAGCCGTCCACTATTTATAGCGGCCAAAGTTGCTGGTGAAAAAGCGTAAAGTAGCGCCGCCCCTAGAGCTAAGAAATGTAGTTCGGTAAATTTTCTTGCCAGTGAATAAGCTCCCCAGAGCGCCATCGGTACCGCT
>JBEDAQ010000127.1:0-4199 GCA_041177685.1 Actinomycetota bacterium
ATTTATAAGAGAAGGCCTGTTCTAATACTGGATTTTGAAAACGAGCGTTTTAGAAGGTGGGTTATTCCAGACAGCGAAGCAAGCCGCGAGCTTCTGAGAGCAACGGGAAAACTACTAACACTTTGAGCAAATGCCAAAAATTTCTGCGGTGTGGCCGACCTCGCGAAATCCGTGCTCATCAGCCATAGCTTTAGTCCACTTTTCTATTGCGGTTCCTTCTATTTCAACGGTGGAGCCGCATTGCTTACAAACCAAGTGATGATGGTGGTTATCGCCGCATAATCGGTAGATGGCCTCTCCGTCCTCGCGCCGTAATTGATCAACAATTTTGTCACTTACCAAAGATTGAAGAGCGCGATAAACCGTAGTTAAACCGATTGATTCACCATTTCGCTGCAGTAATTGATACAACTCTTGAGCTGAGGCAAATCCACCAACCCGCTCTAGAATTCCAATAACTTTTACCTCAGATTTGTTCATGCCTACTCGTTGTGGTCGTGTTCATGTTCATCTTCCACACCTTTTTCTATCTTGGTTCCATCGTGAGAGTGGGCATGTACCGCGTGAAGTTGGCTAACGAGTAACCACATAATTGCAACGCCTACCAAGGTTGAAACTAGTGTCCAACGCGAAGCATGTCGGGCATGCGCCTCAGGCAAAATATGGCTAGTTGCAAGGTAAATCAAAATTCCGGAAAACGCCGCCAAATAAAACGATGTGAAGTTTTCATCTAAGGCGAGAGATGAACCAATTACAGCTCCAGTAATTCTCGCAACAGAGTCAACTCCAAGTAACCAGATACCTTTCCTAGTCCATTTACCGCTCTTAATAAGTAATGAAACCGTATTTAAACCATCGCTAAAGGCATGTACTAGAAGAGCAACAAACACCGCGATGCCCAGCTTGTCATCAATTGTGAATGCAACTCCGAGTGCTAGCCCATCTAGAAAAACATGTCCGCCCATTGCGAGCGCACCAAGACCTCCGGCGACATTAATCCTGTGTTCATGATCATGTCCGTACTCAGATTCAGCTGGCTCATGTGAACCAAAAGCTCTCTCGTAGATATGTAAGAGCAGAAATCCAGCAACCAGAGCTACTGAAACAGCGGGCGCACCCAAGATCTCGGAGTGGGACATGGAAAAAACTTCCGGCAATAGATCAAAGGCGACTAGACCAAGTAGCAAACCAGCTGCCAGCCCGAGAACTAAGTGCAAACGATCTTTTGCGCGTAGCGCTAGCAAACCCCCGGCGGCGGTGGCGATTGCGGTGACGGCAGCTAGGAGAATTGCGGTATTCATATACAAAAGCTAGCAGAAATGAAAATGATTTTCATTTTCAGGAGAAGGACGGGTTTGAGCGTGTCTGGGGCTAAAATTTAGCTCTGCGCCCAGGCCAAATCACCTCAAAGTGATGGGACTGCGACCGGTGCGCACCGCCGACAGCCAGCCGGATGGAGACCACCATGGCCCAAGATCGTTTAGAAACAATTGTTAGCCTCGCCAAGCGTCGCGGTTTTGTTTATCCCTCATCTGAAATTTATGGCGGTTTACGCGCTTCTTGGGATTACGGCCCGCTGGGTGTCGAGTTAAAAAACAATGTAAAGCGCCAGTGGTGGAAATCCATGGTTATGGGACGTGAAGATGTTGTTGGTCTCGACTCCTGCGTAATTTTGGCGCGCGAGGTTTGGGAGGCTTCGGGGCATGTTGAAACTTTCACTGATCCTCTAACTGAGTGCACCGAGTGCCACAAGAGATACCGTGCCGATCATCTGGAAGAGGCTTTTGAAGCAAAACATAATCGCAAACCACAATCTTTGGATGAAATTAATTGCCCTCACTGTGGCAACAAAGGAAAGTTCACGGTTCCAAAACAATTTTCGGGATTGTTAAAGACTTATTTAGGTGCGGTAGAGGATGAGTCGGGGTTGGCATATATGCGCCCGGAAACGGCACAGGGAATCTTTATTAATTTTGATAACGTAGCAACAACCGCGCGCAAGAAGCCGCCATTTGGAATTGGCCAGATTGGTAAATCATTCCGTAATGAAATTACCCCAGGAAACTTCATCTTCCGCACCCGCGAGTTCGAGCAGATGGAGATGGAGTTCTTTGTCGTACCTGGTACGGATGAAGAGTGGCATCAAAAATGGATTGATACCCGTTTGGCTTGGTACATCGATTTGGGAATTAATCCAGAACGTCTGCGTTTGTTCGAACATCCTAAAGAGAAGCTTTCCCACTACTCAAAGCGCACCGTTGATATTGAATACAAGTTTGAGTTCACTGGAACAGAGTGGGGCGAGTTAGAAGGTATCGCTAATCGCACCAACTTTGACTTGAAGGCCCACTCTGAAAAGTCGGGCAAGGATCTTTCCTGGTTTGATCAAGAGAACAATGAGCGCTGGTTCCCTTATGTAATTGAGCCTGCGGCCGGCGTAGATCGCTGCACTTTGACCTTTATGATGGATGCCTATACCGAGGATGAAGCGCCAAACTCAAAGGGCGAGATGGAAAAGCGCACCGTGTTGAAGTTGGATTATCGTTTGGCGCCGGTGAAGGTGGCGGTTCTGCCATTGTCACGCAACGCAGATCTATCACCTAAGGCAAAGGATTTGGCCACAAAGTTGCGCAAGAACTGGAATGTTGATTTTGATGATGCTGGCGCAATTGGACGTCGCTATCGCCGTCAAGATGAAATTGGAACTCCATATTGCATCACAATCGATTTTGAAACTTTGGATGACAACGCGGTTACCATTCGCGAACGTGATTCCATGAAGCAAGAGCGGATTGGAATTGACCAGGTTGAATCCTGGTTGGCGCCCAAGCTTCTAGGTTGTTAAATACTTTGTCTGCAGTAAAGCCACTGCATCTTCCAATTCGAGATGGCGGCTTAGATTTAGAGGTTCCGGTTGTGCTTGCCCCAATGGCTGGCATCACTAACTCCGCATTTCGTCTGCTGTGTCGTGAGCAAGGTGCAGGGTTGTTTGTTTCCGAAATGGTGACGGCCCGCGCGCTAACAGAGCGCAACGAAGAGACAATGCGGATGATTGTGCCGGGCGAAGGTGAAACACCAAGGTCTGTGCAGCTGTACGCGACTGATCCAATTGATTTGGAGCGTGCCGTAGAGATGTTGGGCAAAGAGGATTTAGCGGATCACATCGATCTTAACTTTGGTTGCCCAGTTCCTAAGGTGACTAGAAAAGGTGGCGGTTCAGCTCTGCCATATAAACGTAGACTTTTTGCCTCCTTGGTCTCGGCCGCAGTTAACACCGCGAAGAAATATGAAATTCCAGTAACCGTAAAAATGCGGGTTGGGATTGATAGTGAACATGAAACATATTTGGATGCCGGCAAAATCGCCGCAGATCTTGGTGTTGCATGGGTAGCGCTACATGCACGAACCGCAGCGCAGTTTTATGAGGGAAAGTCAGATTGGAGCAAGATAAAAAACCTTGTCGAACATTTAGCTCCAACTGGGGTTCCTGTGCTGGGAAATGGCGATATTTGGTCGGGTAATGATGGTGTGAAGATGGTGGCTGAAACCGGCTGCGCTGGAGTTGTTGTGGGGCGCGGATGTCTAGGTAGACCTTGGCTCTTTGCAGATCTAGTTCGTGCTTTCAATGGCGAGGGAGAGCGACCACTGCCCAGATTGTTTGAGGTTCGCGAAGTGATGTGGCGTCACGCCCAACTTCTAGTTGATTACTTCCAAGATGAACATCGCGCCTGTCGCGATCTGCGCAAACATATGGCCTGGTATTTGAAGGGTTTCCGAGTAGAAGGTGGGATGCGTTCCCAATTTGGCATGGTTTCATCTTTGAATGAACTTCGCTCATTACTGGATCAATTGGTAGATCAACCATATCCAGAGGCAATTGGTGATGCACCTCGCGGTCGCACCAGTCATGGAAGAGCAGTAACCCTGCCACAAGGTTGGTTGGATGATCCAGAAGAGTTAGTTTCCGTCGATGGTTCAGATTCAGGATCTGGTGGTTAATGTTTGCGATAAAGATTCTGTGGCGGATATTTGCCTTTATTTTGTTAGTCGTTTTAGTCGTACCAACATGGGCTTTGGGAAAAACCTGGTATGCCGCAAATAATCAAACAATCCGTAAAGCAGATGCAATTGTTGTTATGGGAGCGGCACAGCTCGATGGTCGACCTGGAGAGGTGCTTTCGGCACGACTAAAAGAGAGC
>JBEDAQ010000128.1:0-6225 GCA_041177685.1 Actinomycetota bacterium
CTCTTTACCTTTCTAAATGGGGTCAGGGAGAAGATTTCTCCGACCGCCGAATCGAGCTCACTCGCGATCTTTAGTGCCAAGGAAAGCGAGGGGTTGTACTCGCCCCGCTCTAGATAGCCCACGGTTTGGTAATGGACTCCAACAGCATCCGCGAGCTGTTGCCGAGATAACCCTTTTTGAATTCGCAGTTCCTCAATTCGATTGAAGATCGGCGCTTCTGGTTGTCGACTCATCACAAGCCCTTTCTCATGACTGTGTATGTAGCATAGATGCTATGTAGCATAAATGCAACAATTAGTTGAAAGGTGTCCCAATCTTGTTCAACTTTCAACTAATTGATTTTTCCTCTACTCTGAGCACATGGCAAAAAAGAGCGCCCCACGCTGGTTAAACCCCAGAGAGATGAAGGCTTGGCGCTCCTACATAATTGCATCGCGCCGTTTACTTGAAGCTTTGGATGCCGATCTTGACGGCCATGATTTAACTATGGCTGATTACGAGGTAATGGCTCAGTTATCGGATGCCCCAGGTCGCCGGATGAGAATGAGTGAGTTGGCAGAGCTTGCGATGCTATCTAAGTCGAGGCTCTCACATCGCATGAAGGTGATGGAGAAGGCGGGTTGGGTCAGAAGAGAAGAGTGTGTTGAGGATCGCCGCGGTTATTGGGCGGTCATGACAGATAAGGGTTGGAAGGCGATTGTTGCTGCGGCCCCAAGTCATGTGGAAAGTGTTAGAAAGAGATTAATTGATCAACTTTCGGTGAAGGAGCAGGAAGCGTTGGCTGGAATTTTTGGCCATGTGACCGAGGAGCTTCGCAAGCAGTTCTTGAAGGAGAACCAGAGATAAGGATTAGGGATAAGCGAGCTCAACACCTTCAAAAAGGTTAGATAAAGAGAAAAGCCCGGCGCATATGCAGCCGGGCTTTTTCCGTAATTCTGGTGCTAAATTACTTAGCAGCCTTCTTACGACGACGCTTTGGCGCAGCCTTCTTAGCAGCAGCCTTCTTGCGGCGCTTCTTTGGAGCAGCCTTCTTAGCTGTTGCCTTCTTAGCAGCAGCTTTCTTACGACGACGCTTTGGAGCAGCAGCCTTAGCAGCAGCTTTCTTACGACGACGCTTTGGTGCTGCAGCCTTAGCAGCAGCTTTCTTACGACGCTTTGCAGCCACGTAGATTTCCTTTCGAAATGGTTCGATCCGTCACCGAACCTGTTCAAGGCAAATCGTGACAGTTATTACGAAAACTTTCCACTATTTTGGGTAAAAAAACCGCCTGCGTGTCGCAATTCATTTTTTGAAAAAAATGTGCTTTTAGGGTTTTTAAGGGTGGAGAAATTGCCCATTTTCACGCGTGAAAACCGCAAAATTCGAGTTTTTGGCAAAAAATCGGGGATCAACCCCTGAAATTACTGAGGGGTAGCGATAAAAAAATTTTTAAATTTTTTCCTGATTTTGACGAATTTTTGCCTGTTGGACCGCAAATTCATTGGTCCGGACGTCATAGTTACGAAACTTCGGCATGACTGCTGCAATCGCTGCCACAAATCCAATACAGAGAAAACCCCCGCCAACAATTGAAGTGCGAAGTGATGTTAGGGCGGCCATGCCACCGGCTCTGGCCTGCCCTCCGAGTGGTCCGAGCAGATAGGAAAGCATCTCGATTCCCGCCAATCGACCCCTCAACTCATCAGGGATTGATTGATTCCAGATAAATCCGCGGAAGAGAGCACTGATCTGATCAAAGGCTCCTGCCACAATCAAAGCGGAGATAACTACCGTCAAAGAATCAGAGCTACCGGCGACCACAATCGCTACACCCCAGCCCAAAGCCCCAAAAACAACCGCCCTGCCATGGTGCGGATAGTTGCGCATCCAGCCGCTCATCAAGGTAACGATGACCGCTCCGATAGTTATAGAGGAGTAGAAAAATCCCAGGGCATATGGGGCGCCAATTGCATCGGCCCAAAATGGGAAGAGCGCCATCGGCATCGCCAAAAACATCGCCGCCAAATCGACAACATAGGTACCCAATAAATCTTTGCGGGTATAGGCATAGCGAATTCCCTCCATCAAGGCGGCGACAGATGGTGGGGTTGATTTACTTAATGGCGGAACACTGCGGACCTGCCATAACAAGGAAAGAGAAATTACAAAGGTAATGCAATCAATTAGATAGCCCGTACCTGCGCCGTGGGCAGCGATGATGATTCCGCCCGCGGATGGACCGACGATGCCGCCGAACTGCCAACGTAAACTCATCAACGCACTGGCACTTGGTAGATCTTCATGATTTACCAAACGGGGCAAAATCGCATCCTGGCTAGGGCGCTTAAGTCCACTCAGGGCAGCGAAAATCGCTGCAATGATAAAGATCAAAATAACGCTTGGTTCATCACGTAAAGAGTTAAGAAGTAAAACAAATGTGGCCAATAGAGTGCCAAATTCAGTCAGCCAGATCATCTTCTTGCGGTCTACATAATCGGCAAGCACCCCGCCGTAAAGGCCGAAGATGATTAGAGGAATGATTTCAACGGCACCGATTAAACCCACTGCCCAATAGGAGTTTGTTAACTCTTTGATTTGAAAGGGAAGGGCGACAAAGGTAATCATGGAGCCGAAGTAGGAGAAAAATCCAGCCACCCAGAGCAGGCGGAAATCCCGGTACTTCTTTAGCGGGGTCAAATCAATCGCGTATTGCCGCACAGTTAAGTCTAGGTCCAGCTCTTAGTGAAAGGTTTGTGCTTCGCTGGGAAACGCGCCGTTTTCAACCTCTGCCATCCAGCTGCGGGCACCTTCAATCATCTCGGTGCGCAGATTTTTGTAAGCCTTGGCAAACCGCGGTGGCTTCTCGGTAAGCCCCATCAAATCAGTCCAAACCAATACCTGGGCATCGCAATTAACTCCGGCTCCAATTCCAATGGTTGGGATTTTTAAGGAGGTTGTAATTCGAGCCGCTAACTCTGCTGGAATTAACTCCAAAACAATGGCAAAACAACCCGCCTCTTGCAGCGCTAAAGCATCGGCCAAAATCGCATCGCCCGATTCATTTCTACCTTGAACTTTAAAACCACCAAAGGCGTTAACTGATTGCGGGGTCATTCCCAAATGACCCATCACCGGTACGCCGTGTTTGACCAGCGCCGTGATCTGTTCAGTGACGCGTACTCCACCTTCAAGTTTTACGGCGTGGGCCTTAGCCTCTTTAAGAAATCTGATCCCAGTTTGTAGCGCCTGCTCGGCATTGACTTCATAAGAACCAAAGGGCAGATCCGCCACGACCAATGCGTTTTTAGAGCCGCGAACAACTGCTCGGGCCAATGGGATCAACTCATCTACGGTGACAGGGATGGTGTTTTCCTCGCCCAGAAAGTTGTTGCCGGCGCTGTCGCCAACTAGAAGTACTGGGATTCCAGCCTCATCAAAAACCGAGGCGGTCACCGCGTCATAAGAGGTGAGCATTGGCCACTTCTTGCCCGCCCTTTTCCAGGCAGCAAGATCGGCGATAGTAAAGCGAGCCATAAATTCCTTTCCTCGAAGCCGCTGGTGCGGTCCCCGGGAGATGTGGTGGAACTCTATCGGTACTCTTGAACTGTGCCTACATCACTTCGCGTTGCGCTGGCTCAGGTTAACCCTGTCGTCGGCGATCTCGAAGGCAACGCCAAATTAGTTATCGAAGCGGTTGCAAAGGCGGTCTCCTCAGAGGCTGATGTAGTTGTTTTCCCGGAGATGGTTTTAACGGGTTACCCAGTTGAGGATTTAGCGCTTCGCCCCGCTTTTCAAAAGGCCTCGATTGATCGGGTGCACAAATTGGCTTCAGAGATTAAGGGGATGGGGGCCGGCAATCTTTTGATCATTGTTGGATATCTAGATCAAGATGCCACCTCCGGCACAGCCAAACCCAACAACGCAGTGGCCTTAATTCATGATGGCCAGATAAAGGGTAAGTATGTAAAACGTCATCTGCCGAACTACGGGGTATTTGATGAGTTTAGAAACTTTGCCCAAGGCTCTGGAACCCTAATCGCTAGATATCTCGGGGTAGATATTGCGGTCGCGATTTGCGAAGACATCTGGCAGGAAGCGGGCCCAGTTTCAGAGTTGGTAAAACGCAAGCCAGGCATTCTTTTGGTGCCAAATGGCAGCCCGTATGAGCGGGATAAAGATGATTTGCGTTTGGCCCTGGTGCAAAAGCGTTCCAAACAACTTGGCGCACCAGTTGTTTATGTAAATATGCATGGCGGTCAAGATGATCTGGTCTTTGATGGGGATTCTTTGGTTGTTGATGAAGCGGGAGATTTACTGGCTCGAGCACCACAGTTTGAAGACAGCTTGTTGTCGGTAGATATTTCAGTATCGCTAAATACTAGTCAACCAGATTTGATTATTGATAAATCTCAAACCCCACCGGCAAAAACAAATACTGTAAAAGCCTTGGAATCCCAGCGACTTTCCGAAGCTGAAGAGATCTGGGCCGCTCTTGTAACTGGGTTACGGGATTATGTAGCAAAAAATGGTTTTAAATCAGTGGCCTTGGGGTTATCAGGAGGAATTGATTCGGCGCTTGTGGCCACCATCGCGGTCGATGCCATCGGCAAAGAAAATGTTTATGGAGTCTCCTTGCCCAGCAGGTACTCATCGGAACACTCTCTAACTGATGCCAAACAGTTGGCGGCCAATCTATGTATTGATTATCGAGTTATTGAGATAGAACCGGTGGTACAAAGCTATAAAGCAGCTACCCAATTAACCGGTCTTGCTGAGGAGAATGTTCAGGCCCGTGTGCGTGGCTCATTGTTAATGGGTATCTCCAATCAAGAGGGTCATTTGATTTTGGCGACCGGCAACAAATCAGAGTTGGCGGTTGGCTACTCAACACTTTATGGAGATGCGGTTGGCGGCTTTGCCCCCATCAAAGATATTTTCAAAGTAGATGTGTGGGGATTGGCGCGTTGGCGAAATCAACTCGCTAAGTCACAAGGCCAGATTCCGCCCATTCCGGAAAGTTCAATTAGTAAAGAGCCCAGTGCAGAGCTGCGCCCTGGACAAAAAGACTCTGATTCTCTGCCGGAGTATCAATTATTGGATCAACTCCTCGAGCTTTACATAGAACAAAATGGTGATGCCACATCTTTGTTGGCCGCCGGTTTTGAAAAAGCTTTGGTGGATCGGGTTATCTCGATGGTCGATAAAGCCGAATACAAAAGAAGGCAGTACCCACCTGGGCCAAAGGTCTCAGCAATCGCATTTGGAAAAGACCGTCGTCTGCCAATGACCTCACGTTGGAAAGAGCATTAATCTGCAAGTAGTTTGCAATTAGCGCTTTTTTAAATCCTTACTAAAATTCAGTCCATGTTCTCGATTCCGAAGTGGTTCTTCACCCGCCGCCGAGTAATCGATTTTGGCCGCGCAAATTCCTGCGGCTGCTGTAACTAATCCAGCTGATTAATTTTCAGCATAAGTATTGGTGATTTGCCCTGCCCAAATTCAAGAATTCGACAAATTAATTATTAGAGGAGCATGTAGTGAAGGTTTATAAAAACATTACTGAGGTATTTGGAAACACCCCGCTGGTTCAATTAAATCGCATCACCGATGGCGCATCGGCCAATGTCTTTGCCAAGTTGGAGTTTTACAACCCAACCAGCACCGTAAAGGATCGGATTGGAATTGCAATGGTGGATGCCGCTGAAAAAAGTGGTCAGTTAAAACCAGGTGGCACAATCGTTGAGGCGACATCGGGAAATACTGGAATTGCATTAGCAATGGTGGGCGCTGCTCGCGGCTACAAGACAATTTTGACGATGCCTGAGTCGATGTCTAAAGAGCGTCGTGCTCTATTGCGTGCCTTTGGCGCAGAATTGGTTTTAACTCCGGCTGCAGAGGGCATGAAAGGCGCTGTTGCAAAGGCAGAAGAGCTAGGCGCAAATGGTGCGGTATTGGTACGCCAATTTGAAAATGAGGCAAACCCAGAGATTCACCGCAAAACCACAGCGGAGGAAATTTGGCGTGACACCGATGGAAAGGTTGATGCGGTGGTTGCTGGTATCGGAACCGGCGGAACAATCACCGGTATCGGACAGGTTTTGAAATCCCGGAACTCGGCGATCAAGATTTTTGCCGTAGAGCCAGCTGCTTCACCAATTCTTAATGGTGGAAAACCGGGCGGACATCCAATTCAAGGGATCGGACCTAACTTCATTCCACCTATTTTGGATCGCAAGGTTTATGAC
>JBEDAQ010000129.1:0-3594 GCA_041177685.1 Actinomycetota bacterium
GCGAAGACCCCGGGCGCACAATTCTTTATCTGCCTTCCCCTTGCAGATAATGAACGGTTATCCGAGGTCTTCGTGTGCGCAAAGTACGACAGATAGTCGGTAATAATCAACTTTCAAAGCGACATTTTTGACGGCGGTGTGTTCCAGTAAACACTCATGTAGTGATATAGAGTTGAGTTATTCCTTCACGGTTTGGTCGCCACAACAGCATTTGAGAAGGAGTTGTGTGGATAACTTCATTCAAGAAGAGTTCTTCGACAGTAATCTCGACCAGATGCGCGCTCAAGCCTCAAAACCCAGTTCAGAGATAAAAATCCCAGGCAATGAGATTTCTGGAGGCGCTGAAATTCGCGTCATCCGTAGTTCAAGAAGAAAGAAAAGTATCGGCGCATACCGCGAACAAGGTGCCATCGTTATCTCAGTACCCGCCCGTCTACCTAACAGCCGGGTCAGCGAGGTTATCCCTGAGATGATTGAAAAAATTCTCACCAAGGAGGCGCGGGACAAGATCAGTGACACCCAGCTTCAGCAGCGGGCCGATTACCTTTTATCCCGTTACCTTCCTGAGTTCACCATCCGGCCGGCGAGCGTGAGCTGGCGGGCCATGAAGGAGCGCTGGGGCTCCTGCACCACAGTCGATAGAACCATTCGAATCTCAGATCGCCTCAACGGCGCCCCCGAGTATGTACTTGATTACCTCTTGGTTCATGAGCTGATACATCTGATGATCCCCGACCACGGAGATCAGTTTGAGGCGCTGCTGGCCAGATATGAGGCCTCGGAACGGGCTAACGCCTATTTGGATGGGTATGAGGCGGGGGCCAGCGGGTAAGTGCGCCAATTGCGCGGAAAAAGATGGGGATTTGAGCGTGGGCTAAGCGTGTCTACGTGTGTGACGGGGGTATCGTGAGCCTATTCGCAGACACTCCAAGCGCTGCGAGGATCGGAGGAAGTTATGGCAGAGACATATAAAGGTGAGGCTTATTGCGTCAAGTGCAAAGAGAAGCGTCAGTTCGAAGGAACTGTAAAGGTCTCCGACTCTGGTCGTCGTATGGCACAGGGTATCTGCCCTACATGCGGCACTAAGGTCAACAGAATCTTGGGCAAGGCTTAACCAAAGATTTAAAAAAAGCGCTCGTGCCAATGGCACGGGCGCTTTTTTATATTCCTAATCGGGTTAACCACCTGAGCACCGTGGGTGTTAACGAAGTTACCCGTTGAGGGTAAAGCGCTTTATGCGCACAACTGAGCCAGATCAAAAAACATCCAGCGCCACATAGGTATTCAAAATGCGCCATGCCCATTTCACCTGCCCTTAAACATGGTGTCAGCTTTTACCTGACCCCCGATCGAAGCCAGCTAATTGTTGGTACGAGATTTCGAAGTGTCCCGTTTCCCGCTGATTGGGAAGGCCTCAACCCAGCTCGGATCCTGGAGTTGTTGGATGGGAAACGAGATCTCTCCGAAATCTGTCAGATTTCAAAGATAGCCCCAGAGCAGATCAAAAAACTTCTTACAGAGCTGCAGCGCCATGACCTAGTGGATTTATTCCGCACGCCAATCTCCTACGTAGAGCGGTACAACCCAGAGGTAGGCGAGATAGAGCCGATGATTGATACTGAAAACTTTCAAACTCAATTCTTGACTGAAGATTACGCCATTCAAACTTTTTTGAGTCGCATGGAGGTGGAGTGCAACGCTGCCACATCTAGCTCTGGTGATGTTGATGCCGGTCGTACCGCCGTAATTGATCGAAGAAGGTTTTCTATTCTAATTTTCGGCAAAGGAAAGATTGTCAATAATCTTTTGGGAATGTTAAGTGCATCAGGATTTTCTCAAATTAGAGTCATCAACCGGCTAAGAGTGCGTAATCCATATTTGAAAATAACGGAACATGATCTATGCGGAGGATTTGTAAGTCGTAACCACATTGGTCAATCCCGTCGTCAAGTTTTAGAACAGTTAAAAACCACTAGCTCTTTGTATCCAGACCAGAGCAATAGCGGTAAAAACCCTGATCTAGTTATCTCTATTGGCAAACCAGCACCGGATGCACTGCAGCGCTGGAGTTCAGAAAACACCAGATATTTGCTAGTTGATATAGCTTCAAGCGGCGAGGTTCGTGTTGGGCCCTTAGTGATCCCCGGAAAAACCCCTTGTCATCGCTGCATAGAACTCTCTTCGAATCAGAGACGAGAAGGTACTGCGATAAACAAATATTTAGATGTTGGAGTGACCATGAGCTATGCGATTGCAGCATCAATCGCCGCTGATGTCTCACAAATCGCAGCACACAGGAAAAGTGTGTTCCTAGCAACATCAATTACTTACTCCATGAGAAACTTTCATAAACCTGAGGTGCATCACTGGATACAGCACCCAGGTTGTGGCTGCAGCTGGAGCTAAATCCGCTGATTTATCCTTTCAACTCGCGAGAAGACTGCACTTAAACCAGAATGCTCTCGTGACCGATCAGATTCCAGCAAAGACCAGTAAGCGCAGCGCAAAGCTAGCCAGCATTCCATTGTCTGTTGCCGGTCGTAGCGCCCTCGGCTTTGGCAAACAATTAATCGGTCAGTCCCCAGATTTTGCTTTCGGTGATTTGCAGGAAAAAACTGCGGAACAGGTTTTCAAAGTTCTTGGAGAGTTAAAGGGCGGCGCCATGAAATTTGGCCAAGCGCTCTCTGTATTTGAGGCAGCTCTTCCCGAAGATATTGCCAAGCCTTACCGGGAAACTTTGGTTAAGTTGCAGGAGTCTGCGCCGCCACTACCTGCTCGAGTTGTCCATAAAGTTTTAGCAAAAGAGTTGGGTGAAGATTGGCGCGATAACTTCGCTGAGTTCAATGACACTCCTGCTGCTTCTGCATCAATTGGCCAGGTGCACAAAGCGGTTTGGAAAGATGGTAGAGCTGTCGCAGTTAAGGTTCAGTATCCCGGCGCGGCTGAGGCTTTGATCTCGGATCTGAATCAGATTCAAAGATTTGCAAAGATCTTCCAGTTAGTGATGCCAGGTCTTGAGATGAAACCACTTCTCGAAGAGCTACGCGCTCGAATCATTGAAGAGGTTGATTATCGCTACGAGGCGCAGGCACAAGAAACTTGCTGGAACGCCTTTGAAAATGATCCCGATATTGCAATTCCAAAGGTGGTTCAGGCAACTGATCGAGTTTTAATTAGTGAGTGGTTGGAGGGAACTCCTCTTGCCAAGGTAATTGAAAAAGGAACTCAACAGGAGCGTAATAACGCTGGTATTCGTCTGGCTCGCTTTCACTTCACTGCTCCAACTAGAGCTGGATTACTTCATGCCGATCCACATCCCGGCAACTTCAGAGTTTTGGCAGATGGCCGCTTAGGTGTTTTGGATTTTGGTGCCTGCAACCGATTACCAAATGGATTCCCAGAACCATTCAAACGTTTGCTGCGCAACGCTCTTGAAGGTGATGCCATCGCGCTTTACAACGGATTTAAAGAGGATGGTTTCATCCTGGCCGATGTTGATGTTGATCCCCAATTAGTTTTGGATTATTTGTTGCCTTTGGTAGAGCCTCTTCGCACAGAGCATTTCGCCTACACCCGCGAGTGGCTCCGGGAGCA
>JBEDAQ010000130.1:0-3447 GCA_041177685.1 Actinomycetota bacterium
CTTTTAATACATTTATAGCTTTTGTTCTTGTAAATCTGAACCTGATTCAATTTTGTGCATTTTGCTCCAGCAACAGGCGGCTTAGCAGCATTTGTTGCTGTCGCAGAAAAAAGTACGGCCAACAATGCCAATACCGTAATCTTGCTAAGGCCCCTTGTTTTCACGAAAAGAGGGTAAGGCACGGAGAATAGTTGTGCGAGTTATGAATTCCTGAGAGTTAGCCTAAAGTAGGGCAGTGATGAAAGCCTCCAAGTCTGCCCAAGAAAAACTCCTCGCATTGCAGGCGTTGGATTCTTCACTGATCCAACTGGATCATAAAGCCCGGAATCTTCCGGTTGCGAAGTTGTTAGATGAAAAAACTATTGCGTACGCCTCAGCACGAGATTTATGTGTCGCTGCAGAGACTGAAAAGAGCGATATCAAGCATGAGCTTTCCAAATCCGAAGTAGATGTTGAACAGGTAGTTTCGAGAATTGAAAAAGATGAGAAGCGCTTGGCATCTGGCTTGGGGACCCCAAAAGAATTGGAACAACTCCAACATGAACTAACCTCTCTGGCTAAACGTCGAGCAGAGTTAGAAGAGATTGAATTAGAGGTTATGGTGCGGATTGATGCCCTTGACCAGAGGATTAACTCATTAGCTACGGAGCGGGATGCTTTACATGTTGAAGTTACTGCGTTGGCAAAGGAAAAAGAAACAGCCCTAGAAGAGATTAATCGTGCCGAAAATGCCACAAATTCAAATAGAGAAAATTTGGCCAAAGAGGTTGAGCCTGAGCTGCTGGCTTTGTACGAAAAAATTCGATCTGGTGCCGATGGAATCGGAGCTGCTCGGTTGCATGCCGGCGCATGTCAGGGATGTAACTTAAGTATTAACGCAGCTGATCTTGCCCGTATTACGGCTTTGCCAGATGACGAAGTTGTGCGATGCGAAGAATGTCGCAGAATCCTGGTTCGAATTTAACAATGTCACGCAGTTTTATTGTCACAGCCGACGGTGGCTCCAGAGGCAACCCTGGGCCAGCCGCTTACGGTGCAGTGGTCTTCGAAGGTGGAAAGGTTTTGGCAGAAGTTTCAGGCAAAATCGGAGTAGCCACCAACAACGTTGCAGAATATCGTGGATTAATTGCAGGATTGAAAGCAGCCCATGAGATAGATCCCAAGGCCAAAATTGAAGTAAGACTTGATAGCAAACTAGTTGTCGAGCAGATGAGTGGAAAGTGGAAGATTCGCCATCCCGAGATGCGCGAGCTTGCACTTGAGGCACGGAACATTCATCCCCATGAATTAATTGATTATGTCTGGGTACCTCGCGAATCTAATTCGCACGCGGATAGATTAGTTAATGAGGCTTTGGACGGAGTAATTTCATCTGCCAAAGAGCCAATCAGATTAAATTACTTGACGGAGAGATTGATATCTAATGAGGTACCAACCACCGTTTACTTGGTGCGACATGGTGAAACACCTCTTACCCCATTTAGAAAATTCTCTGGAGATGGCCCTTTAAATCCAGCACTAACTGAAAAAGGACTAACTGAAGCTCATCTTGTTGCGATTGAAATTGCAAAGCTAGCTCCTGATGTTTTGATTACTTCTCCATTGCAGCGCACAATGCAGACCGCCGCCGCGGTTTCTAAAACTACCGGCTTGGATCCGATTGTTGATTCAATTTGGATGGAGTGCTCTTTCGGTGATTGGGACGGTTTATCAATAGAAGAAGTTAGCCAGCAATATCCAAAAGAATATGCGCTATGGCTAGCCAGCACTTCTTATGCTCCACCACGTGGAGAGTCATATGAATCCGCGATGGCCCGCGCAGTTCAGGGATTACTTGGCTTGGTCGGTGAGTATCCGGGCAAAAAGGTTTGCGTAGTTACTCACAATGGAATTATCAAGACAGCGTTAGCTGCAGCAATGAAGGTAGATACAACGGCTATTTTCAATATCGACGTATCACCATGCAGCATCTCATCAATTTCAATCTGGCCATCAGATAATTTGATGGCTATACGTTCAACAAATGAACGCGGGCATCTAAGGGTTTAGTTGCCCGGGCTCACAGTCGACATATTGAAATCTTTAATAACCATCGGCGGCACCTGCATGCTGGTGACATCTCCCGCCCATTCGCGAGGCTGAGTCCACTCTGAACTTCCCGCGTGCCCGATTCGAGATAACGCATTTACAGGGGAGTCATTCCAGCGGAAGTTGTTGGTTGCGCCTTGTACCTCACCGTTTTTAACGTAATAAACGCCATCGCGCGTCAAGCCAGTCAATAACAAGGAGTTTGGATCAACCATTCGGATATACCAAAGAGTTGTAAGAAGTAATCCGTTATCAACCTTCTTAACCAGATCCTCTAGTGAACCGGTTGCGCCATCAACACTCATAATCAGGTTGTCGCCGATTGGGGTGTAAGGCAGAGAGGTTAATTTTGCACTTGCACGGGTTTGAACTAGAGATTGCAAAACTCCATCTTTAATCCAATCCACTCGTGATGTCTTTTGACCGTTATCAAAGACTGAAGTGAATGGACTGCTTGCCGATGCAGAAACAAAGGGAGAGCCCGGAAGAGTTGAATTTCTTGGATCGCTAAACAACTGCAAACCAACATTGGCTAACTTCTCGCCAACTCGGGTGCCGCCGCCTTTCTTTGAAAATACGCTCTGGCCTTCAAAAGCATCACGGCCTCCTGCAACCCACATCATGTAGACATATAGATCCGCAACTGATCCAGAAGGAAAAATAGTGTCGTACTTACCCGCGGGCAGATCAACCTTCTTTTCCTGCCAAGCCAATCGCTGACGAATGTTCTTATCGATCTGTTCTACAGAAACATTTTTAAAGTCATGAGTTTCGATGCCATCCCAAGTGGAACGAGAACGTCCATGGGATTTACCGGTCATTTCTACACGTCCGACCGGTGAATCGTGACGCAGACGCATTCCACCCTTTGAGCCAACCCAGATGGTTTCGTGGGTGTGCTCTGCATATCCAAATAGCTCTATGGCATCAGATTGCGAGCGACGCATCATCTCGCCAAGCTCGGGTGCAAACTGGGCAAACACATCAGGTCCGGTTGGATTATGTGGTGCGTTCCAATTTCCAAAAGTTACATCTTTAGCCAACGGAGCAAAGTCCTCTGCAGCTCCTGCAGCCTTTGCTGCTGCGCTTGCTTCAGAAAGAAGCGCATCTATATCGGACTCAGAGACATTGGTGCGAGAAACACCACCAGATGCCATTGAGCCATCCATTGCAATAAATGCAATGACAGTCACATTTCTTTCTTGGATGACACCATTTGTTGTCAAAGTGCTGCTGGCCCATCGCAGGTTGGCCTGAGTCTTATCTTTTACGACAACGATGCAGTCATCGGCGGTGGAGCGCGAAAGGATTTTCTCAATCAGATCTTGTGCTGAAATCATTTGCCCGCCTCCGTTACTG
>JBEDAQ010000131.1:0-3128 GCA_041177685.1 Actinomycetota bacterium
AAAATCGGTTATGAAAATATTGAGATCCGAAAAATCAAAGTTGAAATCACTGATGGTCTAGAGGCATCTGCCCGTCGCGCCAGATACGCCGCAATTAATGATGTCGCAAAACTTCATAACGCTGCAGCCATTTTCTTAGGGCATACCAAAGATGATCAAGCAGAAACCGTTTTGTTGGGATTAGCTCGAGGCTCTGGTACTAGATCACTTTCTGGTATGGCACAACGCATTGATAATTACCGTCGTCCAATGTTGTCTATTTCTCGCCAACAAACTGAGGCGGCATGTGAAGAGTTAGGTTTGAAGTTTTGGCTTGATCCGCACAATCAATCAATGGAGTACACCAGAGTAAGAGTTCGGGAAAATGTTTTACCTTTAATGGAAAAAGAAATCGGCCCCGGGGTAGCTGAAGCATTGGTGCGCTCTGCCAAGTTGTTAAGAGATGATGCCGACGCACTCGATCAATGGGCTGATGAGATCTTTGATGAACTCGACCCCATCTCACTCGATATCTCCACCTTGGAATCATTGCCACGCGCGATCCGCACCCGAGTCCTAAGAAAGGCGATTTATCTCGCCGGCGCCCCATCAGGCTCACTTTCCTCGGAACATATTGAGCCGGTTGAGGCTCTGGTCACAGCCTGGAAGGGTCAAGGCCCCGTATCGCTCCCTGGCGGTGTGACCATCGAGCGAATTTCGGGCAGACTTTCGCTCTCCTAAAACCCGGTTTTCTTACCCGAAAGGTTGATTGTGGATCTCGCATCAGTCGAAAGTGAAATTGAACGTGTGATTGTTACTGAAGAACAGTTACAAAGCCGTTTAAAAGAGATCGCAGTTCAAATTGAAGCTGATTACAAAGACCAAGATCTCTTACTTGTCGGGGTATTAAAGGGTGCGGTTATGGCGATGGCTGATCTATCGCGCCACATCAATCGCCATGTTGAAATGGATTGGATGGCGGTTTCCTCTTATGGCTCTGGTACCAAGTCATCTGGCGTAGTACGAATTTTGAAGGATCTAGATAAAGACATTACTGGTCGCAATGTTTTAATTGTCGAAGATATCGTCGACACCGGTTTAACTTTGGATTGGTTGAAAACTAATTTAAATTCACGCGGGGCAAAATCAGTTGAGATTATGACTGTGCTACGCAAACCCGAGTCAGCGCTTGTAAAGGTTGATGTGAAGTATGTTGGCTTTGATATCCCAAAGGATTTCGTAATTGGTTATGGACTTGATTTCAATGAGAAGTACCGCAATCTGCCATTCATTGGAGTTCTAGCAAAGCATATGTACGAGTAACCATGGCTGAAAAACAAAAGATTAAGAAACCACGGAAGCCACAGCAATCCGGTAAGGGACCACAGAGGCAAAAAGTTACCCGCAAGCCTCTCTTCTGGATTTTTGTAGCGATTATTGCGGTCACAATTTTTGGCCAAATCTCATCGAGTGGTAATCAATTCACCAAGATTGAAACCTCTCAAGCTATGGCTGCCATCACCCGCGGTGAGGTGGAATCGGCAAATATCGTCGATCGTGATCAAAAGATTCTATTAGTTCTAAAGCCTGGCCAAGCCATTAATGGCTCAACCAAAGTTGAAGCCTCATATGTCACCGGCCAAGAACCAGTACTAGTTGATTTATTAACGGCAAATCAGCCGCCAAAAGAGTGGGATGTAACCGTTCCGCGCACCAATATCTTTGTTTCAATTCTCTTTACTCTAGGCCCAATAATTTTGTTGGCCTTCCTGCTCTTCTTCCTGATGGGCCAGGCCCAAGGTGGCTCGCGGGTATTTTCCTTTGGTCGCTCACGCGCCAAGCTGCATAACAATGAGGTCCCGCAAGTTACCTTCGCTGATGTTGCGGGTGCTGATGAGGCGATCGAAGAGTTCCGCGAAATTAAAGATTTCTTGGCTGATCCAAAGAAGTATCAAGAGATTGGTGCCAAGATTCCAAAGGGTGTTTTGCTTTTTGGTCCTCCAGGCACAGGTAAAACATTGTTGGCCCGCGCCGTCGCTGGTGAGGCAAAGGTGCCTTTCTATTCAATCTCTGGATCTGACTTTGTTGAGATGTTTGTTGGTGTTGGTGCGGCACGTGTGCGAGATCTTTTCAATCAAGCCAAAGCAAATGCGCCATCAATTATTTTTGTCGATGAGATTGATGCGGTAGGTCGTCATCGCGGAGCTGGCATGGGTGGCGGACATGATGAACGTGAGCAAACCCTTAATCAGTTGTTGGTTGAGATGGATGGCTTCGAACCACATGATCAAGTCATTTTGATTGCCGCGACCAACCGTCCTGACATTCTTGATCCTGCTTTGCTACGTCCCGGCAGATTTGATCGTCAAATTGGAATTGACCGTCCCGATGTAAAGGGTCGCGAAGCGATTCTAAAAGTGCATTCCAAGAATAAGCCTTTGGAAAAAGATTTAGATCTTCTAGGTATTGCCCGCCGGACCCCAGGATTTACCGGCGCCGATCTAGCAAATGTTTTAAATGAAGCGGCTTTGTTGACCGCAAGACAAAATCGCAAGATTGTTTCGAGAGATGATGTTGATGAGGCGATTGATCGCGTAATGGCTGGTCCACAGCGTAAATCAAGGCTTATGAGCGAAGAGGAGCGCCGTGTTACTGCGTATCACGAAGGTGGTCACGCTCTGGTTGCGCATGCTTTGCCACATACTGATCCAGTTCACAAAATCACCATCATGCCGCGCGGTCATGCGTTGGGTTACACAATGGTTTTGCCAGATGAGGATAAGTACTCCACAACTCGCAATCAGATGTTGGATCAATTGGCATACACAATGGGTGGAAGGGCAGCAGAGGAGTTGGTGTTCCATGATCCAACTACCGGTGCATCTAATGACATTGAAAAAGCCACAACTTTGGCCCGTGCGATGGTTACCCAGTACGGTATGACAGAAAAATTAGGTGCAATAAAACTTGGCACCAGCGATGCAGCGCCGTTCTTGGGTCGCGATTATGGACATCAAAGAGATTACTCAGAGGACATCGCCTCTGCGGTAGATGAAGAGATCAAAAACTTTATCGAGGGTGCACATCAAGAGGCTTATGAGATTTTGGTTGAGAACCGCTCTATTCTCGATGCTTTGGTGGAAGAGTTG
>JBEDAQ010000132.1:0-11128 GCA_041177685.1 Actinomycetota bacterium
GGTACTTCTTAATGATGTGTCATTTCGGGTCGGTGAAGGATCCAAGGTCGCATTAATTGGTCCAAATGGATCGGGAAAAACCACTTTGTTCAGAATGATTGCGGGGGATCTACAACCAGACTCGGGACAGATAATCATCTCGGGCGGTCTTGGTGTCATGCGCCAGTTCATTGGATCAATCCGTGATGATTCAACAGTTCGAGACCTTTTGGTTTCTGTTTCACCGCTACGTATTCGACAAGCCGCTGCTACTTTGAAAACCGCAGAGCTTGCGATGGAGCAAAACAATTCAGAGAAAGAGCAGATGGCATATGCCCAAGCGCTATCTGATTGGGGCGATGCGGGCGGATATGACCAAGAGGTGCTCTGGGATATCGCGTGTTCAAATGCACTGGGAAAAACCTTTGATCGAGTGGCACACCGTGAGGTCAACTCCTTATCTGGCGGCGAACAAAAGAAGTTAGTGCTCGAGTGTTTATTGAAGGGTCCCGAAGAGGTTTTGATTCTAGATGAGCCAGACAACTATCTGGATGTTCCAGCCAAACGTTGGTTGGAGGAGCAAATCCGGGAATCAAAAAAGACCATTCTTTTCATCAGCCATGATCGAGAATTGCTAGCGGCAACTGCAACCAAAGTTGTAACTCTAGAGCAGGGCATTAATGGCAATACCGCTTGGATTCATGGTGAAGGCTTTAGCACCTGGCACGATGCCAGAAAAGCCCGTAATGAACAGTTCGCCCAAGTTCTAGAGCGCTGGGAGGATGAACACAAACGTCTGAAAGAGTTGGTTTTAACTCTGCAATGGCAGGCGGCTAGCTCTCCAGATATGGCTTCTCGTTATCGCGCAATGCAAACTAGGTTGCGAAAGTTTGAAGAGATTGGTCCACCACCACCGCCACCCGTCGAGCAGGATGTAAAAGTTAATTTGAAGAGCGGACGCACTGGCGAAAGAGTAGTTACCTGCGAAGAGTTAACTCTAGAGAATTTAACCGAACCATTTAACTTTGAGATTTATTATCAAGATCGCATTGCAATTCTTGGCAAGAATGGCACCGGTAAATCTCATTTCTTGCGCCGACTTTCTGGTGATGAAACGGTGCGATATACCGGTACCTTTAAATTAGGTGCTCGAGTTGTTCCCGGATTTTTTGCTCAAACCCATGCCCACCCTGAGTTTGTTGGAAAAACTTTGTTGGAGATTTTGTGGCAGGAGCACTCCTTACAACTTGGTGCAGCAAAAAGTGTCTTGGGACGTTATGAGTTGGCTCAGCAAGCGGAACAACAGTTCACCTCTTTATCTGGTGGACAACAAGCTCGTTTTCAAGTGTTGTTACTGGAGTTAGCCGGCGACACCTTGTTATTACTTGATGAGCCAACCGACAACTTAGATCTAGCCAGTGCTGAAGCATTAGAGCGGGCGCTTTCGAGTTATCAAGGCACTGTTATCGCAGTGACCCATGATCGTTGGTTTGCCCGGGGCTTCACCAGATTCTTGATTTTTGGGGCGGAGGGCCAGGTCTATGAGAGCTCCGAGCCGGTCTGGAGCCATTAATCCAGCACGATTTTGACCCTATTCCCGCATGCGGGTAACCTTCCCCTTCTGTCTTGGCCGCCATCTGGCCGAACGGTAATTAGAGAAGTAATAAAGAAGTAGAAAAGAAAGCGAGTTTGTCGTGCGTACCTTTAGTCCGACCCCGAATGATGTTTCACGTAAGTGGTACGTCATTGATGCAACAGATGTCGTTCTTGGACGTCTCGCAAGCCATGCTGCCCACCTACTTCGCGGCAAGCACAAAACCACCTTCGCACCACACATGGATATGGGCGACTTCGTTGTTGTAATCAACGCAGACAAGGTTGTGCTTACCGGTTCAAAGATGTCAGACAAGTTTGCGCACCAGCACTCCGGTTTCCCAGGTGGACTTACCTCACGTAACTATGTTCAGTTGATGGAGAAGTTCCCAACCCGCGCTGTTGAAAAGGCGATTAAGGGAATGTTGCCAAAGAACTCACTTGGCAAGCAGATGGCATCAAAGCTAAAGGTTTATGCAGGTGCTGAGCATCCGCACAGCTCACAAGCTCCAATTGCATACGCATTCACACAAATCGATCAGACCAAGGTTGGTAAGTAATAATGTCAGAAAAAGAAACAACTACTGCTTACAGCTCCAGCACTCCAGCTGGTGCAACCAACCGCGCTGCTGTTATCGCACCAGGCGCAGGTGTCGGTCGTCGTAAAGAAGCGGTCGCCCGTGTTCGCCTCATTCCTGGCACTGGTCGCTGGACCGTTAACAACAAGAATCTTGAGGTTTACTTCCCAAATAAAGTTCACCAGCAATCAGTCTCTGAACCGCTACGTACCGTTGGCGCAGAGGGTAAGTACGATGTAATCGCACGTATTGATGGTGGCGGAATTTCTGGTCAAGCTGGCGCACTTCGTCTTGGTGTTGCTCGCGCCCTAAATGAAATTGATACCGACGCTAACCGTCCAGCACTAAAGAAAGCGAAGTTCCTAACTCGCGATCCACGTGTTATCGAGCGCAAGAAGTACGGCCTAAAGAAGGCACGTAAGCGTTCGCAGTACAGCAAGCGTTAATTTAACGATTACCGGCATGGCGCTTTTTGGCACCGATGGTGTCCGAGGCGTTGCCAATGTTGATCTCACCGCAGAACTCGCTGTTGATTTAGCTGTTGCTGCTGCCCATGTTCTCGCTGATTTAGGTGAGTTTGCCGGGCATCGTCCTAAAGCGATTGTTGGTCAAGATTCCCGTGCCTCAGGAGAGTTTCTAGAAGCAGCGGTTTGCGCTGGATTAGCAAGTGCAGGAATTGATGTTTATCGAGTTGGAGTTTTACCAACTCCAGCGATTGCGTATTTAGTAGCCAGCACCGGTGCGGATTTGGGCGTAATGATTAGCGCCTCTCACAATCCTATGCCAGACAATGGAATCAAATTCTTCGCCCGTGGAGGCGGCAAACTAGATGATGCGCTGGAAGCAAAGATTGAGGCGCGACTTGGTGAGCCATGGGATCGTCCAACTGGCAAAGAGGTAGGTCGCATAATTGTTGATGAACAAGCCCGCGAAACCTACTTAAATCATCTTTTATCAACCATCGAAACCAACTTCAGTGGTATCAAAGTTGTAGTTGATTGCGCTAATGGTGCCGCATCTTATGTAGCACCTGAGATGTTAAAGAGAGCTGGTGCTGAGGTAATTGCGATTTCAGCAACACCAAATGGATTAAATATCAATGACAACTGTGGCTCTACTCATCTAGAGAGTTTGATTGCAACGGTCAAGAGAGAGAAAGCCGATATCGGTATCGCTCATGATGGTGATGCGGATCGCGTGTTAGCGGTTGATCATGAAGGCAATGTGGTTGATGGCGATTACATTTTGGGAATTCTCTCCAGTCATACCGACCTACCAACCAAGACTGTTGTTGGCACCGTAATGACCAATTTAGGTCTGATACGGGCTTTGGAAACCGCTGGAGTTTCCTTCATAGCAACCCCGGTGGGTGATCGTTATGTTCTGGAGGAGATGGTTTCAGGTGGACACACTTTGGGTGGTGAACAATCAGGCCACATCATTATGCGCAAATACGCCAATACTGGTGATGGATTATTAACTGCGCTCCACTTGATCTCTCAAATGGCACAGAGTGGAAAATCTCTTAAAGAGTTAGCCAGCTTTATGGTGCGCTATCCACAGTTGCTAATAAATGTATCTGGTGTAGCCAAAGATAAATTAGCTGATAACCAAAGAATTAAAACCGCTGTCCAGGAAGCTGAAGCAAAACTGGGAGGTAAGGGACGGGTTTTGCTCCGCAAATCTGGAACAGAGCCATTAGTTCGAGTAATGATCGAGGCGGAAGATGCGGTTCTGGCCCAAGAATTAGCCGAGTCCTTAGCTGCGCTAGTAAAATCAGAGCTCGCACTTTAATTAACAAAATCAAAGGAGCTCACCGATGTGTGGGATTGTCGGATACACAGGTCCCAATCCTGCATTAAATAAAGTAATAGAAGGATTGCGGCGGCTCGAATATCGCGGTTATGACTCAGCTGGAGTTGCACTAGCCACCGCACCGAACCAACCTTTATTTGTTGCCAAAAAAGCGGGCAAGTTAATTAATCTTGAGAATGAATTGGCCTCAGATCAGGCCTCTGCAAAATCTGGAATTGGGCATACTCGCTGGGCAACGCACGGTGGGCCAACCGATGAAAACGCTCACCCACATATCTCAGACTCTGGAAAGTTAGCGGTCATTCACAACGGCATAATTGAAAACTATGTAGAGCTACGCGCAGATTTGGAAAAGCGAGGGTACAAATTCAATTCCGAGACCGACACCGAATCTGTCGCACATTTGCTTAGTGAAGAGTACAAAACCACTAAAGATTTATCAGTGGCGATGCGTTTGGTGTGTCAAAAACTTCGTGGCTCTTTTACCTTGCTAGCAATTCATAGCGATAATCCAGAGACCATAGTGGGAGCACGCCGAAATTCACCGCTGGTTGTGGGGCTGGGCGAAAATGAGAATTTTCTCGCCTCTGATGTATCAGCCTTTATTTCACACACCAAAAGAGCTTTGGAGTTAGGTCAAGATCAAGTAGTAACAGTCACCCCTAATGAAGTTAATGTCACGGACTTGTTTGGGAATGGGGTCACTCCAAAGGAGTTTGAAATTACTTGGGATGCTAAATCAGCGGAGCGTGGTGGCTTTGCACATTTCATGTTGAAGGAGATATTTGAACAGCCCAAAGCAATCGCAGACACATTTACCGGCCGATTTAGCGTGGATGGAAAGATCCAAATTTCTGAAATTGCACCTTTAAATCTCGCGATAGAACGAATCTTAATTTTGGCCTGCGGTACCGCTTTTCACGCCGGTCTAATTGGCAAATATGCGCTAGAGGAGTGGAGCAAGATTCCGGTTGATGTTGAACTTGCATCTGAGTTCCGATATCGCAAACCGGTTTTATCAAAAAATACTTTAGTCATTACCATCTCTCAATCTGGTGAAACCATGGACACCTTGATGGCGCTGCGCTATGCGAAGGATATGGGGGCACAGACTCTCTCAATTTGTAACACCATAGGTTCAACCATTCCTCGTGAATCTGATGTGGTTTTTTACACCCATGCCGGACCTGAGATTGCTGTGGCATCCACAAAAGCTCTACTTACTCAAATTGTTGCTATTCATCTAATTGGATTGTTTATCGCGCAGGAGAAAAAAACTCTGACAACTTCTCAAATAAATTCATTAACCGAGGAGATATTGGCGCTGCCCAATAAAGTAGAAGAGATTTTAGAAACTGTGGAACCACTTCGGGAGATGACCCGAGGATTTAAAGATGCGACCTCAGTTTTATTCTTAGGACGTCACGTTGGATTTCCAGCCGCTCTCGAGGGTGCTTTGAAGTTGAAGGAGCTGGCTTACATGCATGCTGAAGGATTTGCTGGCGGAGAGCTAAAACATGGCCCGATTGCTTTGATTGATCAGGGCACACCTGTAATTGCGGTCCTGCCGCCAGAATCAAGTGAGATTGCAGAGAAGATGCGCAGCAACATTCAAGAGGTTAAGGCAAGAGGTGCACGGGTAATAGCCATTGCTGATTCCTCGATTGATATTGATGTCCCTTACCTGATCCGAATTCCAAAAACTACCGAGCTATTGCAACCAATCCTTTCTATCGTGCCAATGCAGGTCTTTGCCTATGAGATGGCCGTAGCCCGTGGCAATGATGTAGACCAGCCGCGAAACTTAGCTAAGTCGGTGACTGTCGAATGAGCACAAACGCCGAAGAGCTTTTTGATGATGTTGTAGATCAAAGGGTTGAAGTACGTCGTAAAGAGATGAAGGTAGCGCTACGTTGGAGCGCGGCGTTAACTTTTGGATTTGTTCTAATTACCTTGGATGTAATTTATCAGGGGCTGTTCTTTAAATTGGATCAGTACTTGGCAGATTTAGAGCGGCCCAAATTTACTGGCTTTCTAAACTTTTTGATATTACGAATTGATGATTTAGGACTGCGTTGGGTGACCGCCACAATTTTATTGATTACCGCAACTTTAATTAGCCGTAGATTTAAATCATGGCGTCCACTTAATTTATCTGTCTTATCATTAATTTTTCTAAATGTATTTGTTGGTGCTGCAAAAATCGGATTTGGTCGTTGCAAGGCAAAAGAGGATTTTGATCTTTGCTTGTTTACCGATGGCATGGCCTATCCCAGTGGGCATGTTGCAAACGCCCTCGTTACCTGGGGTTTATTTGCCTACATTATTTTCAGATACACCCATAGAGCCCCTTTTGAGGGGTTGAAGTTGTACTGGTTGGTCGCGGTCGCAACCATCGCAGTTGCTGCAGTTTCACTTCTTAGGAACACCCATTGGTTTACCGATTTAATTGGTGGCATGTTTTTGGGCGGTGCGATTTTGGTTCTTGTGGTTGCCATAGATCGCTTTATTCCATCTAAACGACAACCGTCATAAGGTGGCGCTGTGAGTGCGGAGAACCGGGCCGAGGCGATTATTGATTTAACGGCCATTGAGAAAAATGTAAAACATCTAATGGCGCAAAGCTCTGTACCGGCTTTAGCGGTAGTAAAGGCAAATGCCTATGGCCATGGCTTAGTAGCAGTAGCGCGTAGAGCGGTTAAAGCGGGAGCAAGTTGGCTAGGTGTTGCGCTTTTAGAAGAGGCTTTAACTCTTCGCGCTGCCCGAGTCACAACGCCTATCTTGGCTTGGTTGACCCCAATTTCTGATGACTTTATTGCCGCCATTAAAAACAACATCGATCTTGCGATTCCCTCAGTCGCTCACTTAAAAGAGGTAATTACTGCAGCGCAGTCTCTGCAAATAACTGCTCGCATTCACCTCGAAGTTGATACTGGGATGACTCGTGGTGGCGCGCTTCATGAATGGGAAGAGTTAGTTGCAGAGGCAAAGCAGGCTGAACTTTCTGGTGCCATTAAAGTTATTGGAGTGTGGTCTCACTTTGCACGAGCTGATGAACCAGGACATGAGTTCAATGACTTACAACGTAATAATTTTGAAAAAGCATTTGATGTTGCGAAGAGAGCTGGTCTGAATCCAGAGATAAGACATCTAAGTAATTCAGCTGCAACACTTAATGATAGAAAATCTAACTTTGATTTAGTGCGGTTGGGAATTTCTATGTATGGCTTATCGCCTGATGTAAAAACAATGGGCGATTCTGAAAAATTAGGATTAATCCCAGCGTTAACATTGCGTGCCAAACTACATCTTGTTAAAGAGGTCCCAGCCGGTTCTAAGGTTGGTTATGGTGGGACCGCTGAAATAAAAACCGATACCAAAATCGGAGTTGTAGCAATGGGGTATGCCGACGGCGTTCCACGTAATGCCGATAGCAGCGCAGGCGTACTGGTTGGTAACAAAATGTCACCAATTATTGGCCGGGTTTCTATGGATCAATTTGTTGTGGATTTAGGTAAAGAATCACAAGCGCGCGCAGGGGATTGGGCTTATCTAATCGGCGGTGTCATTGGCAGCGATAAGGGCGACAGTTACACTTCCGACACCTGTTACACAGCAGACTCGTGGGCGGGGGCGTGCGGCACGATTAATTATGAAATCGTGACACGAATCGGTCCGCGGGTTAAGCGAATCTATTTAGATTAAAGGAGAGTGTGCGCGTGCCAAATAATTTGGCAGATAGAAAAACCGTGCTCTCCGTCAAGGATCTCTCCGTTAATTTTGGTGGATTAAAAGCGCTCAGCGGTGTAAACCTAGAGTTAAAGCAGGGCGAGGTTTTGGGATTAATTGGTCCAAATGGTGCTGGAAAGACAACTGTCTTTAACGCCCTTTGCGGCATCGTTACTCCAGCCGGTGGTTCACTCTCGCTCAATGGCAAAGAGATCAAATGGCCCAAGCCATTTCAATTAGCCAAACTTGGCATCGCTCGTACCCTGCAAGGCGTTGGTCTTTTCCCAGATTTAACAGTTGCTGACAATGTAATGATTGGCGCTAACCGTTTCGCGCAAGCCGGTCTATTGCGCTCTTTTTTTGGAACTAACGCTAAAGATGAACAAAAATTAAGGGACAAAGCTCAAGCAGCCCTCGAACGGGTTTATGTTGGTGGAGTTTCCGATCGCAGAGCTGACACGCTTTCATATCCAGATACCAAACGTGTTGCTATTGCTAGAGCTTTGGTGGCAGAGCCAGAAATTCTCTTGCTTGATGAACCAGCCGGTGGATTGGGCGCGCAGGATATTGAGTGGCTTAATAGTTTGATTAATAATCTAAAGGCACGCACTTCAATTATTATCGTTGAGCATCATATGGATGTTGTGATGTCGGTTTGTGATCGGATTTACGTATTGAATTTTGGCCAAATAATCGCATCTGGCACCCCGCAAGAGGTGCGCAATAATGATGCCGTTATTGAGGCATATCTAGGAACTCACTCCAAAGACAAATCCGCAAGGAACAAAGCATGAGCGGATTAATTGTTAATAATCTCAGCGTCTCTCATGGCGCTATCAGCGCTCTTCGTAACGTATCTTTTTCAGTAGAGCCAGGTCAGCTAGCAGCGGTTATTGGTTCAAATGGTGCCGGTAAAACCACTCTGCTACGCACCCTTTCTGGATTGAAAGATGCCTCCTCTGGAAATGCAGAGTGGGAGGGCCGCGCTATGTTGGGTAAAAAACCTGATGAATTGGTACGTCGCGGTATCTCACATGTATCTGAAGGAAAATCGGTAATTCCGGAGTTAACAGTGAAAGAGAACTTGGTTCTAGGCGGAATTTGGCGTGCCGACCGCGCTGATACCAACTCTGCAATTGCAGAGGTAGTCGAATTATTTCCCAGATTAGGCGAAAGAATGGGACAAAGTGCTGACACACTCTCGGGTGGAGAGCGCCAGATGTTGGCGATTGGTCGCGCCCTAGTCTCAAGACCAAAACTTCTTTTGCTTGATGAACCATCACTTGGTCTAGCACCTCTAGTTATCGAGCAGATTTTTGAAACCATCGACAAGCTTCGTCATAGATTGGGATTGACAGTAGTACTTGTGGAGCAAAACGCAATGAGCGCACTGGAGATCGCCGATACCGGTGTCATCATAAATCTTGGAGAGGTTGTCGCATCTGGCAAAGCCTCTGACCTAATCAACGATCCAGCGCTGCGCGCTGCGTATTTGGGGTACTAATGCAAAAAGTATTCGAGACTATTCTTATTGGGTTATCAACCGGTTCCATTTACGCTTTGATGTCACTGGCCTTGGTTCTAGTTTGGCGCTCCACCAGAGTTGTTAACTTTGCCCAGGCTGGACAGGCCATGTTCTCTACCTATATTGGTTTTGAGATTGCCAGCCGCTCCGAGATTTTCTGGCTGGGATTGGTTTTTGCTATAGCCGCCGGTGCGCTGCTAGGAGCTGGCGTAGATTACTTTTTCATGCGGGTGTTATTTAAACACGCAAACTCCGGACCCGCGGCGGTTGTTGCTCCGGTAATCGCAACTCTTGGATTACTTGGGTTAATCAGAAGTGTTGTAGGACTAACTTGGGGTGGAGAGTTTAAATCTATTGAAACCCCAGCATCTACAAATGGTTTCACCATTGGCGAATCTACAATTCCATTCTCTCCGCTTAATGTCTTAATCATCGTGACAACCGCATTGATTCTTATCGCGCTGGCAATCTTGTTCCAGCGCACAAACTTGGGATTGGCGCTTCGCGCCTCTGCTTACGCCCCAGAAATCGCTCAATTGGCGGGAATCAGGACCGCTAGAACCCGCACTATTGGCTGGGCTATTGCAGGTGGCGTTGGCGGAGTGGCTGGCATGTTGGTCACCGCCAACAACTTCCTCTCACCATATTCATTAGATCTACTTCTGGTTTTTGGTTTTATCGCTGCAGTTATTGGTGGACTAGAAAGTATGGTCGGAGCGGTAATCGGGGCCTTTGTTTTGGGAATCGGTTTGACCTTTATCTTGAATTACGTGGGTACCTCACTGGTCTTCATAGGTGGCTTTACCGTTCTAATCTTGGTATTAATCTTGAAACCGGATGGAATCATGTCGAAAGGCAAGGCCCGCCGTGCGTAAAAAAATACTTTTCTTTATTCTTCTAGCTTGGGTCTTGCTAATTGTTGGTGACCGAGTTGATGAGTTGCGAGTTTATCAAGGTGCGCAAATCGCGATGTACACAATCGCACTTGCTTCTATAGTTTTACTCACCGGTTATTCGGGCCAAGTCTCGTTAGGAAATGGCGCCATGATGGCGGTTGGCGGTTATGCCGCTGCACTTACATTGAATAATTTGCAAACTCCAATTTGGTTTGCATTCTTAATGGCGATTATTGCGGCATCGCTATTTGGTGCGATTCTTGGAGCTGCTGCTGCTCGATTGTCTGGTCCTTATCTAGCGGGCACGACTTTGGCATTAGCAGTTGGACTTCCAGCAATTGCAAACCAATTTACATTTCTTGGGGGAGAGCCGGGAATTCTTTTCGATGTTGGATTTCCACCAGAGCGATTAGGTGAGGAGTTCACTCAATATAAATGGTTCTTTTGGATTTCCAGCTCTATCGCCTTAGTTGCATTGTTTATGACCTCTAATATCTTGAGCTCTAGATTTGGTAGAACCTGGAAAGCGGTTCGGGGTAACTCACTAGCAGCTGAACTCGCTGGAGTTAATTCATCGCGCTGGAAGATCTTGGCATTCACAATTAGCTCGGCTTTAGCCGGGTTAGCTGGCGCTGTTTTCGCAATGAATATCAGCCTTGTGGCCCCGGGGGCTTACTCGTTAGCCCTTTCCTTTGCTCTAGTCACCGGAGCGGTTCTAGCCGGAATTTCTAGTCTTGCTGGGGTCTGGTTTGGGGCTCTGATTTTGGTTGCCATACCTGAAATTGCCGATGCCCTTGCTGGACGCCTAGGCGATGCCGATAAGTTCAATAATTACCTGCCGGGGCTCATTGTGAGTGTTCTCCTAATTCTCTCAGTTATCTACACCCCCAATGGACCGGGTGAGAACCTACGCAAACTTAAGGATAAAAGGCATGCGCATTAGTGGATTACTACGTGGTAACCAGTAGATTTAACAACCTAGCCAAACCCTCGATGGAAGGAAAGAAATGATC